>DALYGI010000016.1:10934-23089 GCA_031971595.1 Prochlorotrichaceae cyanobacterium CTOTU29312 | reverse complement strand
TATTTTTTTCTTATTCTTTATGTACAGCTATTCTCACATCCCTAGTTTCTCCTAGAACGAAGCCCAATTTCTTGATGCGATGTCCCCAGAAACCGAGGATCTTGGCACTTTTTATGACTGCTGGTGATCCTGGCCACCTCTCTACCTCAGGACAGGAAAGATTTAAGGAATCAGGGCCAGTAATTCCGATCGTAGAAGTTTACCCCGATCGTTGCGGGGGAGGGTTTCCAGAGAAATCCAGACCTTAGGGCGTTGGGGGGGGCTGAGGCGATGGAAGGCGATCGTTTTGAGGGCTGGCCAATCCTGAACCCCGACACAAAAGGCCACCACCTGCTCCCCCCATTCCAGATGAGGACTCCCGACGATCGCCACATCCGTTAAGAGTCCAGAGGCCAGTAAAATTGCCTCGACCTGTTCGGGGTTAACTTTTTCACCACCACTAATAATGACCCGATCGAGCCGTCCCGCCACATAGAGAAAATGATCCGCTCCAATCCAGCCCCGATCGTTGGTGGGGAGGGAGCCCTTTTCCCCGTAGGGATCGGGGGGGAAATAGCCCAAGGCCAAAGAGTCTGCCCTGATTACAATCCGTCCGCTGAGGGCCCCCTGCTCAGGGGTAGGCACATCCGTTGGCACATCCGTTGGCACAAATTGCACCTGACAGTGGGGCAGTAAACGTCCCACACTCTCATTTCCCTCCAGAAAAGCTTGGGGCGACAGCGTGGCCACCATGCCAGCGGTTTCGGTCATCCCGTAGGTGGGGGCCAGGGGTAACTGCAATGCTCTGGCTTGCTGCCGTAGGGGATCACTGAGGGCTGCCCCCCCCACAAAAATCAACGCAAAACGACGGAGCCAGTCTAGTCCCATCGGGGGCATTGCCGCTAAAAAACGATGGAGTTGGGTGGGAACGAGGGAGAGGGTATAGGCTTCCCAGGGAAGACGCTTCAGCAAATCTTCCGCCCTTGTCCTAGAGTCTGCCCCTGTCCTAGAGGGTGTGGGGTGAAGGCTACGATCGTTAAACTTAAAAGCCTCCAGGATTTCCCGGCTAGAGCTAAGGATCAGATCCCCATGGGTTAACAGGGCGCGGACAAACTGCATAAAACCACTGACATGGTAGAGCGGCAACAAACAGCAGGCGGAGAGGGGCTGTGGGGGGAGCAGGTTCGATCGCTGTAAGCCTTCCACCGCCGAGCGGAGGGTGTTCCACGTATGGTGGGCAAAGCGCAGCAATCCACCGGAACCGCCTGTGGCAATGAGGATGGCCCCTGGTGGGAGGCGAGGGGATGAATCCAGGAGCGGATCAGGATCAGAGAAAAATTCAACGGGGGGAAATTCAGTAGGGGGAAATTCAGTAGGTAGAAATCCAACGGGGGAAAATCCAACGGGAGGATCCTGTCCCCAAATCTGATCCCCTTGCTGGGGGTTAACCAGGTGCATTTCCGCTAGGGATTGCCACTCCGCTACACTCCACTGGGGATTGCCTAAAATGACCGGGGCCTTCACTTCGATCGCGGCGATCGTGGCGGCCAAAAAATCCAACGGATCGGGCTCCACCACTAGCACCGTGGGCAGAGTTCCTTGCCCTCTCTGGGTCAGGGCGGCCAACTTTAAGGATTGACGATAGGGCTCAAGACGATCGCTGCCTAAGGCCGATTCAATCCCGTCTTGAAAACTCAGGTATTCCATCTCGCTCCTGTAGGCGCAGCAGGGGCAAGACAGAGCATTTGGGTCTGGATCCGCTCCCAGGTTTGCCGAGAAACCCGCACCGCCACCCGCCGACACCGCTCAATTAAGAGGCAAATTTGTAAATAGTGGTATAACTGCTGGGCTTCTTCGGGGCTAATCTGAAGCCACTCTTCTTCTAAGTTCAGGGCTTGGAGCCAGAGATCAAAAACGGCCTTAATCCCCTCTGGCGGTACGTCTGCCCCACGGGATTTGAGGGCTTCCAGTCGGGAAATGAGCCAGGCAATGCGTCCGCCCGGAAAAACCTGTAAGCGTTTGAGATCCAGGGCCACCCCTAGGGGCAAGGCCAGGTCAAGGTTACGCTTGGGGCCTACGTCTAAATCCAACAGCATAATTCGATCGAATTCTACTGCTACTGAGCTATTGAGCATTAACACCAAATCTAAAATGACGCTTAAGGCCCGATCGATCGCCTGATCCACTGCGATGGTGCGGGTAATATCCAAAGCCCGATCGAGGGCCACCCCCATCCGTTTCATCAATGGGGTTAGGGTTCCCTGAGCATCTGCCGTGACTTGGGCTGTCCAGGTGAGGAGCCGTTGCAGTCGATCGCTCTGGAGATACTGCTGGGCAGCGGCAACCAAGAGTTCCAGTAACCGATCGCTCCGATCCACTTGGGCCGCCAGAAAGATAAACACCTCCCGCCAGTGCAGATCCGTCGCATACTCCGCCACGATCCCCTCTAGAGCAGAGTCGTATTGAGCCAGATAGCGGGCCGTGAGGAACTCCTGAAGACTGCGGTGGGAAAAGCTGTACTGATGTCCGGCCGGAGGGGGATAGTCGATGGACTGTAGCAACCCCTGTTTCACTAAACGAGCTAGTAACTCCCGCACCTTGGGCTGGGTGGCTAGGGTTAAAGTTTCTGCTAAAAAATCCTGAACGCGGCGCTCAAAAACCGTCCCCTCATAGACCAACTGCTGATGGATTAAGCCCTGGTGAGCCAACTCCGACAACAATGCTTTTTCGATCTCAGCGGTGAGGGTGGTTTGTTGTAACACGCGAAGGTTCGATCCCGTAGGATCCACGGCCTCTAAGACCAAATCGATCGCTTCCCGATAGACCGCACTGGGATTGCCCGGCAGTTGTTGGGTTTGGCTATAGACCCGACAGAGAATCACCAAAAACAGGGGATTCCAAGTTAGATCCCGCAATCGGGAAGACCCTAGAGCCAGGGTAAGATTTTTGAGATGGGTTACCAAGTCTGGCACTACTCCCAGAAAGAGCAGCAAATGCTTGCGAATGAGCATGGCCACCTGTTGGGAGTTGAGGGGGGCAATGTCTACCGCTGCAAAGCGTTTGAGGTTCAGGTAGGCGGCAGCTTTGCGGCAGGAGAGTACATAGCGGTTCTGGGGGTATTTTTCCACAAAAGCTTCGATCGTTTTCTGGATGGGCACAAAATGCTCCTGGGGAACCTCATCCAACCCATCCAGCAAGAGTAACAGTTTCCCTTGACTCAGTAAGGCTTCCACCAATTGGGGGGCAGCGGCAAAACCACAGAGGCTAAACTGCTCCACAATGGAGGCGGTTAGTCGGTCTAAACTCAGGGGGTGGCTCAGGTAGCGCAGGGGAATAAACACCGGCACACAGAGATGGGGAAAACTCCTCTGGGAATCCCCCCGCAGGGCTTCCAGACCTAACCAGCGCAAAAACGTAGATTTGCCATAGCCCGGTTCCCCTAAAACCAGCAAATATTTTTTTTGGGTCGCAACCTCCAAGCTCGATCGTAAACTTTTAATGCGATTGCCTTCACTGCGGCTGGCTCGCTGACGATTAATCTGTTTTAAGGTCTTGGGGGAGTCCCCGGTGCGAATGGCCCGCTCATCAATCACCTGCAAGGGCACATAAATGCGAGTGAGGGGAATCGATCGATCGCACCCTGGCAGTTGGACGATGGTGTAACGTCTTGTATAAAAAGCCACATACTTTTCCGCCGCACTCTCCAAGGCTGTTTGCCCAGACCCTTGCAGTTCAGGAGACTCTAGGGCACTACTGATTAAACGGGTTAAATATCGCGCTGATTCCCTGGGGACTGGGGTGAACTGTCCTGGATCGGGAAGGGGGGTAACAACCATAACACTACCTTAAGGCTTAGGGGGATTCTGGTAGACCTAAAGACCTGATCTCAATTTTCGATTTCCATAACCCACAACCCGATGATACTGCGAAAAAGAACCCTTTCTAGCTGATTCGAGTTTAAGTCTTACCGCGACTACATCCCCAGGGCTATTTCACTAGACACGGAAGCCCCGCAGGAACGCCTTTGTGTTCTTTGTGCCTTTGTGGTTTAATCCTGAACTTTCCAGTTTATTGAATGCACGCTCCTTAGGAGATCAGGGAGATCAGTTGATTACCGTTTGCCATTTGAATTGTAAAATTGTAGGGTCTGTAGGGGCTAGGGGGTAGGTGTAATCCGCCCTACCCTTCATTTGTCCCACCGTTCTGATTAGATTATTTTTGATTAGAGTGTAGAAATCTTAGGAAAATCTTGAAACTATGAATCCATTCCGAATCAGTGTCATCGCTCAGAATGTTTTTCGGGAAGTGATCCGCGATCGGGTTTTGTATCTGGTGGGAGCCTTTGCGATCTTTCTGCTCTTAGCGGCGCAAATTTTACCTGAGGCTGCGTCGATCGCTGCGGACAAAATTTTTCTGGATTTGGGTCTGGCTAGCATTGCTTTGCTAGGGTTGATGGTAACGATTTTTGTGGGCACAAATTTAATCAATAAGGAAATTGAAAAACGCACGGTTATTGTGCTGCTGGCTAAACCCGTCAGCCGTAGTGAATTAATTATTGGAAAACATCTAGGCTTGTCTGCGGTCATTGGCCTATTAGTGGCAGCCATGACCCTGATCTACATGGGAATTTTATCCCTTAAGGGGATTGCCTATCCCCCCGTGGCGATCGTGATTACCAATCTATTTTTAATGTTGCAGCTTTCCCTGATTATTGCTGTGGCTATTTTATTTGGAGTATCCACCAGTTCTTTATTGGCCACTCTCCTCACCTTGGCCATCTTTTTGGTGGGACAATTTAGCCAGGATTTAGTTCGTTTAATTGAACTCACTGAAAACCCCAATTTACAACAGTTCGCCAAATATTTGTATTTGGTTTTACCTGATCTTTCTCGCCTCAATTACCGAGATTTAGCCATTTACAATGCTCTCCCGGATGGGGCAACGCTGGCGATTAATGCGGGGTATGGCTGTCTGTATACCGTACTCATTTTAGGGATCGCCATGTTGATTTTTAGTCGGCGACAATTCTAGAAATCAGTCAACAGCCAACCCACCCCTAGCCCCTCCCAGGAGGGGAACCGGAATAAACTCCCCCTCTAGGGAGGGGGTTGGGGGGTGGGTCTAACTGGATCCTGCCCGTAAAAAGGTAGGGCTTGCAACCAGTGGGGACGACTGACCAAACGATCGTTTACTTGCCAGTAGCGTTGGGCTAGGTCTAAGAGGGTGGTGACGGAGTGGGCCAGGGGATCACCTATGCTGAAGGTTAAAATCTGGGAGGGCTGGTGGCTGTCTAGGCATTGCTGCCACTCCTCCGGCTCATAAACCCGATCCCCAACGATCGTTTCGGGGGGGGCATGGTCAACGCAGCGATAAAGCCCTCCAAAGAGTTGACCCCGTTGGGCGGGTAGGGAAACAGCGATCGGTTCTGCCCAGGTTGCGGTGGTGCGGGCGTGGTGAAGGGCTAGGGTTTCTAAGGTAGACAGGGCAAAGAGGGGCAGTTCCAACTGTTGGGCGATCGTGCGGGCGGTGACCAGGCCTAGGCGCGTGCCCGTAAACCCACCGGGGCCTTTGGCTACCGCTAAAAATGCTAAATCTTCCCAGCACTGGGGTTCTAAAAAAGTTTGGAGGTGATGGTGTAGGGTGGTGGCCATCTCTCGCCCTAGGGAGAGGACAAGGGATCGGGGAACGGAGGAGTCTTGAATTGGCCCCGGCCCCGATCGCTGGGCAGATGGCACCCCATCTAAGGCTAGCCCCAAATCGGGGGTGGTGGTATGGAGGGCCAGGGCGTAGCAGGGATTAGGGGACACGATCGCCAGCGGTAAAGGTCAGGATTAAACGGCTAGACTATCGTACCCCCAAGGGTTGCCTCAAGCCAGCTAGGGCAGGACAAAATCCCCATTCAGGAGCAGGCTCAGGTTGGTGTTGCTATTGAGCTTAATCACCTCAACGGATTTACGTCCTAAGAAGTTGTCCGCAATAGTACCGGCGATCGCTCCGGCGGCACCTCCGGCTAACACTTCACTGGCGTTAATGGTTCGTCTGCCAGTTAACCCCTCAATGGCAGCTGCGGCCCCGGCTCCAAAGACCGCACTCCCCGCGACGATCGCTGGGTTGATGCCCTCCCTTAGGGTTTCCGTTTCCGTCAGAGTGGGAGAAAGGGCACTGAGGGCTAACCGTTGACCAGTGGTGAGTACCATTTCCCTTGCCACAAAGACCGAGCCTTCACCGGAGGGGCGAAATTCACCAATCACGCGGCTACCCTGAGCTACTACAATTTGGCCAGTATTATTGACCACATTTTGACGAACCGTTAAGGTCGTAGCCAAGGTTTCGGAGGGTAAAAAGACAACTTCTTCAGCTTCCGTAAAATGAACAGGAATGCTACTCCCCGCAGACAGGGCAATTCTAGGGGGATTGGAGGGGAGATTTCCAGATGGATTATTAGGAGGATTAACCGCTACGCCCACAATGTAAGGTGAATTGAGGGCTAGGGTCTGACCCTGACTGGCTAAGGCTTGGTAAATAAAGGCCGCAACATCAGCGCGGGTGGCGGATTGATTGGGGTTTAAAAGTTGCACATTGGGGTAATTAACCACCATACGATTTTCCGTAGCGGCAGCAATACTATTGAGCGCATAGGCGGGGATACTATTGGCATCACTAAAGGTTTGTAAAACCGATAGATTATTGGAGGTAAAGTTTAAGCCATTGGCAAGGGACACTAAAACCTGGGCGCGAGGAATATTTTGATTGGGATTGAAAATATTGCCCGGATAGCCCGCCATAAATCCCATGGTATAGGCTTGGGTGATGGCCGGTTCTGCCCAATAGCTCACGGGAACATCGACAAACTGCATAGAATTACGAATTCTAGCCTTATTAAAAGCATTGCGAACCATAGCCGCATATTGGGCACGGGTAACGGGATCATTGGGACGAAATTGACCATCTGGAAAACCGGCAATAATGCCCCGATCGTTTAAATTTTGAATGAAGTTTTCTGCCCAATAGCCCTGGGGCACATCGGTAAAACGGGTCTGGGCAAAGGCCGATTGAACACTAACGATCGGGGTGATTAGGCCTGTGAGGAGACCAGCGATCGTCATGAAACTGGGTTTAGGTTGCCAATGTTTTAACCCAGTGGCTACGGCGGCCAAAGAGAAACCCGTAAAAAAATTCGTGGAAAAACCTGTAGAGAAACCCATAGTAAAGCCCTCATGGAGAAGAGAATTTGATTACCCCCCATGACCTTTCACTACCTAAAAGGTTCCAAGATAGATGTCAAAGTCCAAAATCCAAAATCAATTCAAAAAAATTCAAAAACGATTGGGAACTTTTGCTAGAATCTATGGACGTAGTGGACGTAGACTTATCCGGGTCAGACTTGAGTAGTTTAATTGTACTGGCAAGGCTTTTATCTCAGTGTACTAGGGCGATCGTTCTAGGCGAATGATATTTTCCGTGAGGGTTTCAAAGGTATCGTCGTGGCTAATGACAAACAACTGCCGAAAGGATTTGAGGTTAGCGAGGGCTTCTGCTAAATGGGCTCGCCGATCCTGGTCGAGGTTGACCGTGGGCTCATCAAAAAATGCCACATCTAAATCTGCTAAGACCTTGAGTAAGGCCAGGCGTACTGCTAACGCTGCGGCGGTTTGTTCCCCCCCGGATAGGGTGCGAAAGTTGCGCCAAGCCTGATCTTCCTGCACCCGGATTTCATAGTCTTCTGTCCAATCCAGCGCCATGCCAGGGCGGTTCATCAGTTCCCGGAAGAGCCGATCGGCCTCTTGACGAATTTCATCCAGGTAGTAGCCAGTGATGCGGGGGCCACTTTGGTTAAAAATGGTGCGGGCATCCTTAAGGAATTGGTACACCTCTTGTTTGTCCTGGCGCTCCTGTTCCAGAGTGGTGAGGGTTGCTTGCCACTGCTCACACTGCTCTAGGCGCTGGCTGAGGTGTTGCAAATTTTGCTGTTTCCCCTGAAGATTGCCCTCTAAAAAAGCCTGCTGCGATCGGGTGGTTTGGTATGCGGCTTCAGCGGCTTGCAGCGCTTCCCCAGAGTAGGTTTGCTGCTGTTGGGTGTACTGGGCGTACTGGGCGGCGTAGGTTTCTTGCAGTTGGGTTAACTGGGTTTGGAGTTGCTGGGTGCGGGCTTGGTGGTCTGCTAGGGTGGAGGCGAGTTGCTCCTGTTGGAGGTACTGTTGATAGTCTGGGCTGAGGGTTTGGAGAGCTTGGGTTTTAGCTTGAAACGTTTGTTCTAGTTCTGCATAGGTGGCCAGTTGTTCCCCTAGGGGGCTGAGTTCCTTCTCTAGGGCGATCGTTGCGGCTTCAAGGGTCTGGAGTTGTTGTAGGAGTTGGGGTTCCCGTTGTAGTTGTTGCTGAAGGACACGGGCTTGGCCTTGGGGGTCACCAAGGGCTTTGAGGGCGGCTTCAATCTGTTGCTGTTGGGCTTGGAGGCTGGGGAGGTGCTGAAGTTCCCCCTGGGCAGTGGCTAACTGTTGCTGAACCTCTAGCAGTTCCGTTTGATATTGCTGGTGCTGTTGGTGAAGACTGGGCAGTTTTGCCTGTTGCTGTTGGGCCGCTTGCACCTGTTTCCACTGTTGCTCTAGTTGGCGCAGTTGTTCCTGAAGGTGTTGTTCATCCACCTGGGTTGATAAGTCCTGCAAAATTTGGGTGACGGCTTGGAGTTGTTGCCCTTGCAGGGTTACACCCAATTCTAGGGTCGCTTCAATTTGTTGCAGTTGGGGGCTCCACAGGGGGGCCGCTTCCTCCAACGATCGTAATAATTCGCGCACTTGAACCACGGAGGCTTGATACTGGGTTTGCCCCGCTTGCCCCGTTTGCCAAAGTTGGTGCAACTCTTGGTAAAACTGGAGCGCGGCTTGGCGGTGGGCCAGTTGGTGTTGCAGTCGTTGGCGTTGAGTGTCTAGGGCTTCCCCTTGATCGGCTAAGGGTTGCAACTGGACTACACGCTGGATCTCCTGTTCTACTAAGTTTAACTGATACTGAAGTTTTTGTTGTTGTTTGAGTCCTGCTTTTTGCTGTCCATCGAGGGTTTTGTAGTGCTGAATTTGGGTCAGGAGTTCCTGGGCTTGAGCGGTGAGGGTTGCTTGCTGCTCTAGGGGTTCAGTCAGGGCTTGGAGTTGTTGGCGAAAGGTGGTGAGTTGGGCTAACTGAGTGGTGAACTGAGTCTGTTGAATCTGTTGCTCTTGGCGTTTTTTCTCTAGGGCCGTTTGACGCTTGAGAAGTTGATCCCGTTGTTGTCGTTGCTGTTGTAGCTGTTGTAGTTCTTGTTGCACCGCGAGATACTGATGGTAAGCCGATCGGGTTTGATCACAGATGGCCACCGCTGCCTGGGCTCGTTGCCCCTGCTCTAGGGATTGTTGGTAGAGGGTTTGTTGGTGCTGAATTTGTAAGTGATATTGCTCTAATTGGCTTGCCAGTTTTTGTAGGGCTTCCTCTTGCTGGCGGAGGTGTTCCCAGGTTTCCGCTTTCTGCTTTAAGTCCTGTTGTAACTGGGCTAACTGTTCCTGTTCCCTTTGGCACTCCATTTGTAAGGTTGCAAATTGCTGTTTGAGGCTGTCCCAATCCCCTAAACGATCGTGATAGCTTTGGATCTGAAAATCCATTTCCCGGACTTTAGATTCTGCAAATTTTTCCAGATCGAAGGCTTTTTGATAGGCTAATTTATAATCTTCTACCTGTAAAATTGGGTCAAAAATTTCCTTGCGTTTCTCCTTCGTTTTTAAGAAATCGTTGGCAAAGCTCCCCTGAGGAATCCCAATCACTTCCCCAAATAACTTCGGTAAATATTTGGCAGGGGATAGCTTTTGGCTTTGGGGAATACCTAAATGCTCTTGAAGCCACTGGGTTGCATCTTCAAGGCGATGGATGCCATCAATTTTGACCTGCAATTGGGGATCAAAAATATTATATCCCGATGATTTACTTTTACCGCTTTGGCGCTGTACGGTATAGGTGCGCCCATCCTGACTAGAGATAAAACTAACCGTGACCTCCGTATGGGAAGTTCCTTGACGGCGTAACTCCTCTAACTTAAAATCCCCGGTATAGTTAAATAAAACCCAAGCGATCGCTTCTAAAATACTGGTTTTTCCCGCCCCATTTTCTCCACAGATGGCATTCACGCCCGGTTGAAATTCAAAGTAGCGATCGTGATAGATTTTGAAATTTTTAACCGTGAGGGAGAGAATTTGCATAACTGGACGGGCGGGGAGGGAATTGGGAATTAGGAGTTGGGAATTAGGAATTAGGAATTGGGAGTAGGGAGTTGGAAGTAGGGAGTAGGGAATTGGGAGTTGGGAATTGGGAGTAGGGAGTTGGGAGTAGGGAGTTGGGAGTAGGGAGTTGGGAATTGGGAGTTGGGAATTGGGAATGGGGAGTTGATTCAAATATGAACTTGATTTAAAATTAACCGTAGACGATCGTAATCTTCCCGTAAAAAAACCGCTAATGCTCGTCCAGCTTCCACTAACCAACGACGATCGGCTTTCCGCAGTTGATAGCCTTCCCGTAAAATTGCAGCCATTAAATCATCCACTGGGGCAGCGCTTAAACGGAGTAAGGTCGGTAAAAAATCTAACCGATCGCTAAAGGCAATAATCTCTTCGGGACTACAGCGATGTACCGCTTGATGCACGGGGGGTGGTCGAGGGGGGAGGTACTGACGCATCACCCGCTCTGCCGCAGGGGATCCGGGGGACTGAAACCCCACGATCGCTGCCTGAAATTCCGTTTTGAGCATGGCAAAAATTTGAGGTTGTTCCGTCTGAAGTTCTTCCAGGGATAAACCAAGGGCACGGGTGCGATGCACGCTATCAATGGGGCGGGTACTGACCTGATACACCACGGCATAAACCCGTACCTTAGATTCCGGCTCCTCCGCCCACACCCAACTGCCAAAGGGGGGCATCACCGCAAACTCCAAGGTCTCCGGGTCTAAACACTGAGCCAGAAAGCCTGAGGTTTCCGTTTCCACAACCTCTGCAATATGATTGGGATTAGAGGGGGACAAGGAGTCAGACCTCAGCCCCAGCAACGGTAAGCGCATAGGTTTAGGGCTTTTCTAGGACGCTCTTCGTGGCGCTTATTTCACAACTTCCAATTCAGTTAACTGAAACGTAACGAGTTTATCCCAGTTGCCACCTTCAAAGAGAATGGCAGCATTTTTACTGCTAACCCGCTGAACATAGCCTTGATAGCCATAGTAAATATCTTTGGGGTTAATAACCCGAACCACTGCACCAGGAAGAATCATTGATCAATACCAAGGGTGAACATTAATCGGGAAAGGGACTGGTGGCCACCTACCCGTTTTTAAGATTACGCGGGATCAATAGCGATCGTCAATCATTGTAAAATACAGCAAGCCAAATCCTTCAAGCTACATACTTGAAGCCTTCGTAACAGGATAGAGTCATGATCGATCGAGACCAAGTTCAAAAAGTGGCCCACCTAGCCCGTCTGAGCCTTTCTGCCCCAGAGGAAGAGCAGTTTACCGATCAGTTAAATGCCATTTTGGCCTACGTGGAGCAATTGGGCGAACTGGATACGACGGATGTGCCCCCCACCACCAGAGCGATCGATGTGAGTAATGTTTTGCGGGACGATCGCCTTAATCCCTGTGGCGATCGGGAAACCATCTTAAACTGCGCCCCCGATCGGGATGAGGACTTTTTTAAGGTGCCTAAGATCCTAGCGGAATAGGGCAGGAGTTAGGAGTTTTGAATTTTAAGTTTTGAGTTTTGAGGTAGGAGTTTTAAGTTTTAAGTTTGAACTGGATAGGGGGTGTCGTGGGGTTTTGTCCGACACCCAAACCACTCGTAACGACGATCGCGGATTTGGGCATAGGCCCGATCCCCCGCCCACTTTAAGCCCGGTAACGATCGATAGGTGGCAATAAAGGCTTCACCCAGGGGGAGGAGGTTCACAATTTCTTCAATGGCGGCGCTCCCTTGCCAGCGTTGTCCCCAGTCGTGGCTATTGAGCAAAATTACGCCCTTCTCGCATTCTTGGGCTGTAATGCCAAAATGGCTTAGGGTTGCAGTATCCTGCATGCGGGCATAGTTAAACAATTGCCCCTGATCAAATTGGGCTAAGATCTGAGTAAACGTCACGCACAAATTACAGTTGCCATCGTAAATTACATAGTAAGTCAT
>DALYGI010000016.1:7486-10834 GCA_031971595.1 Prochlorotrichaceae cyanobacterium CTOTU29312 | reverse complement strand
TAGAGTCCTTGCCTGGACAGTGTTACGGATACGTCCAATTCCTTCTATTTCTACCTGAATGGTATCCCCAATTTGGACAGGGCCAATGCCCTCTGGAGTGCCTGTTAAAACCACATCACCGGGGAGTAAGGTCATAATGTGGCTAATGTAAGAGACGATCGTTTCTGGGCTAAAAACCATTTGATCGATGGAGGCACACTGTACCGGCTGAGGGTTGTCATTGACAAAGGTTTGTAACAAAGCTCCGGCAGCTACCTCCCGCACAATCCACGGGCCGAGGGGGCAAAAGGTATCAAACCCCTTACCACGAGCCCAGGTCTGATCCGATCGTTGTAGATCCCTGGCCGTCACATCATTGGCAATGGTATAGCCCCAGATTTTCGGCTGCGCTTCCAGGGGGGAACAATCCCGACAGGTTTCCCCAATCACGATCGCCAATTCCCCTTCATAATCCACCCGTTGGGATTGGGGCGGATAAAGGATAGGGCTTTGATCCGCAATGATTGAACTGGAAGGCTTGAGGAAAAGCAACGGCTCCGCCGGAACCTCTCCGCCCATTTCCGCCGCATGGGCCGCATAATTTTTACCCACCGCAACGATTTTGGAGGGGGTGCAGGGGGCCAAGAGTTGGTAACGATCGGGGTCGAGAATTTGACCGAGGGGCTTGCCCTCTAGCCAAGGCGCTCCACTCAGGATCTCGACTTCACGATTAAGCTGCAACAGGCCATAATGCACCTGTCCATCAGCGGTTTGAACCCTAACATACCGTTGAGCCATGCCAATTTATCAGAATGATCAGAATGATGCCTACTCTTCCAGATTGACGCTCTCCCAGCAACCCTACGGGCCCGGTCAAGGATGTCCTGCAAGGGTCGTCACCGAGTGTGAATGTCATTGTATCAGACTTGCTAATGAGGCGATCGTCCTCTCTGAAGATCTCTAAGACGCTCCCTGCACCACAAAACGTTACGATTCTTTACAATTGCAACCGCTGTTTCGTCACAACTTGTTTCAATTGCTAAAACTGTGGCCATTCGCTGCTAGGTTTAGGGGTAATGAGTGGAATCACTCTAACAATATTTAATTAATGAAAACATAGGGTAACAATTCCATGAGACAACTCTTTGCTCTCGTCTTGGCGGTGTGCCTGTGGTTTGGCGTTGTGCCAAGCGCCTCTGCGGATATTGCCGGTCTCACCCCTTGCAGTGAGTCTGCTGCTTTTATTTCTCGGGCTGAGCAAGCCACCACTCCCCAAGCCAAAGCTCGTTTCGATCGCTACTCCCAAGCATTGTGTGGCGAAGAAGGACTGCCCCACCTGATTGTGGATGGCCGTTGGAGCCACGCCGGAGACTTTATGATCCCTGGTTTAATGTTCCTTTATATTGCGGGCTGGATTGGCTGGGCTGGTCGCTCCTACCTCATTGCCGTTCGGAGTGAGAAGGATGCCCGCGAGAAGGAAATCATCATTGATGTGCCTCTCGCCATTAAGTGTTCCTTGGGTGCTGCGGCTTGGCCCGCTGCTGCCTTTGGCGAACTGACCACCGGTAAATTGACCGTCCCCGATAATCAAGTTACCGTTTCCCCTCGCTAGGGTAGGTTTTCCCCAGATTTGGGGCGATCGGGTTGGCTCTAGTGGATTTTTCAATCTATCTAGGAGTGACGGAAACGATCGGCCTAGTCTTGGGTGTGGAGCGGGTTGGGGATGTTCTTGTCAGCATCCCTAATCTTTACCCCGCTGTAGCCCTCTGCATTTGATTCGTTCTTTGATTTTGTTGAATTTGCGTTTGGAGTTTATTGGCCATGCAAGATTTTCTGAAGTATTTGTCTACCGCTCCGGTGATTGCCACCGCTTGGATGCTGATCACCGCCGGTATTTTGATCGAATTTAACCGCTTTTTCCCCGATTTGTTATTTCACCCCATGTAAGCCAGGGGCTTGCCGCTGAGGTGGAACCAATTCACGGGAGAGTACAGGGTTCTGCACTAAATTTGGCGCTAAATTTGGCACTAAATTTGGCACTGTATTCTTCCGTCTTCCCTGGCTCACTCAGTGCTAGACTCCCGTGAAGCAATAGACTCCGTTAACCGGGGTTGAACGCAGTACAGATTGAAAATCCTCGGTTTCTGGTGAACGCGGGGATTTTTAATTTTCAGCCCCTTCTCATTCTGTACTCTGTCCTTTTCTGACCCTCTGCCCCTCATGACCATCGTAGAAGTTGATAAAGATGCTGGAAGATGACAAGCTTGTGGAACAGACCTCCTTCCGTAGCCCTACCCTAGAAGATGCCTGGTTTAAGTTTGGAGAATACGACCATAATGCCAGTCTGGCTCAAAAGCGTTTTCTGCGCCGTCGGCAGTTAATTACCACCTTGGGGGTAGTGGCCACAACCCTTGCGGTGACTTATCAGCTTTTGGATACCACCCCTCAGTTTCCCGAACTGCTCTCCATGATTTTGCGGGTGGCTATTATCCTGGCCCCCATTAGTATCAGCATCCTCAGCACGATCGACACTAAATTTAATTTGGGGCTCTCGTGGATTGTGTTACGCAGCAGCGCCGAAGCGCTCAAAAAAGAGATCTATTTATATAGAGCAAAAGTCAGTCCTTATCATTCCACCCCGGAGGATCACGAATCCCGTGATCTGAAACTAGCCCAGCGGGTTAAATCGATCGGCCAGCGGATTATGGAAACCCAGGTCAACCAATCGGGCTTGGAGATCTATAAAGGAGATCTGCCCCCCTACGCACCGGAAGGGGATGACGGCTTTTCTGATATTGGCTGGCGAGAATATGTGTTGTGGCGCTTGGAAGATCAATTTAACTATTACCGCAAAAAGAGTGTGCGCCTCCATGGGGAACAAACCCGACTGCAATGGTGCATCACCACGATCGGCGGGTTGGGGACATTCCTGGCAGCCATTAATCGGGAAATTTGGGTAGCAGTGACCAGCGCAATTTCCGCAGCCCTCATTAGTTTGCTGGAATTTCAGCGGATTGAAACCACCTTGGTGAGTTGTAACCAGGCCTCTAACGATCTTTATAATATTCGGACGTGGTGGCGAGCCTTGCCTCCAGAGGCCCAGGACGATCCCCATAACTTGGAAACGTTGGTGAAGTTAACAGAAAACGTCATTCAGGCGGAAAATGCGGGCTGGGTTCAGGAAATGCGGGATGCCCTGTCTGATATGTACGGTGAGGAAGCCTCAGAGGAGACTTCAGCAGAGGAGAGTTCGGCAGAGAAAACCTCGGCAGATCAAACTTCCGCAGATCAAGCCTCAACCGATCAAGCCTCGACAGATCAAACCTCGACCGACCAAGCTTCGACCGACCAAACCTCGACCGACCAAGC
>DALYGI010000016.1:0-7386 GCA_031971595.1 Prochlorotrichaceae cyanobacterium CTOTU29312 | reverse complement strand
TCGACCGACCAAGCCTCGGCGGGCAAAACTTCAACCGACCAAACCTCGACCGACCAAGCTTCGACCGACCAAGCCTCGGCGGGCAAAACTTCCGCAGACCAGCCCGCGCCAAAACCTGGGATCTCAGAAGCACCAGGAGCCTCAGAGGCTAAATAAGCACTCTTAATCAGGACGCTTATTCATTCGATTCATCCGTTACGGCTAAGGAATGCGGACTTGATAACCTGGAATTTCACCACAAAGATATAAAAGCCTCAAAGGAATTCCTCTGTGTTCTCTGTGTCTCTGTGGTTTAATCCTAAACTTTCCGGTTTATTGAACTCACGATTCTAACGAACTAACGGATTAATCCCCTTGATCCGTTCCTCATCCGTTAAAGCTGGGGTCTTTTTCCTCAGTTTCTGCCCAAATTTGTAAATGACCTATCAGAATATCTAATTGAAGAATCTCTCAAGCAGCGGGCTATGCCCAGAGAAACTGATTAGAAAATTCTATCATCCCTCCCTCACTCTTCCATTGTCCCCGTCCCTTGTCTTATGGTCTCCGTTGTCCTGTTTCAGCCCCAAATTCCCCCCAATACAGGCAATATCGCCCGCACCTGTGCCGCCACCCAAACCCCTCTCCACCTCATTGGCCCCCTCGGTTTTGAAATTAGCGATCGGTATCTCAAACGGGCCGGTTTAGATTATTGGCCAGCGGTGGATCTCCATCACCACCTCAGTTGGGAAGACTTTCAAGCCTTTCAACAGGAGTCTCCCCCAGAGCCAATCCCAGAGCAGCCCCCCCGGTTACTCGGCTTCACCACCCGTGGAGCCCACAACTATAGCCACTTCACCTTTCACCCCAACGATCGCCTCCTGTTTGGCCGGGAAACCACCGGCTTGCCGGATTTCGCCTTAGAAGCCTGTAGCGAAACCCTGTTTATTCCCATCGACTATTCCCACGTCAGAAGCTTAAACCTGTCCGTAAGCGTTGCCGTGGCAGTCTTTGAAGCCCGTCGCCAATTGGGATTGCTCAATACCGGCCCGAAGTTAGATTAACCTAGCCCCCTTAGCCCCTCAGCCCGATTTCCAGGGTAAAAAAGTATCCTATTTAGCCAAAAACACCCTTCCAATTCATAAATTAGCCAAACTTAGGCTATAGGAAATCAATATAAATTTCGCCCTATAAGAGATTTATATACTTGCTGCCCCTGAGAAAAGAATTTCCCCTCTCGTGCCAAAAGTCCCCCAACCCCTATGATTATTGCGTTTTATCAAGTTTGTCCTGACCTCTCCCCAGGGCTCTAAAAAAGACCATTGGTTTAGCCTGTAGAAACTCAGGTTTTTAGCTTTACTCGTCATAGCTCGTCATAGAAACGATCGCTCAAAGGCTTACTCTCTAGGCATTTCAGCCTTCTGATGTCCCTTGAGACCGTCCCCGGTTTCAAAACCACGGTTGAGGAACCCCCTTGACAAGCTAAAAGCCCTACTGCACAAGCTGTTCCGACCTAGGGAGGAGAGTATTTATCCCCCTTGTTTTTTGTCAATCCCCAGATAGACTCCTAACGGAGTGTCTTGTCGAAACTTCAAAAGCAAGGTAACCTTTGCTAAGTATATTTACAGTCGGTAAAACTTCAGAACTTTGATAGAGTTGCCTGTGGCAAATAAGACTGTTAATCTGCTAGTGCCTCACGGCTTAGTAGATAAAGTGAAGGGATAGAAGCCATTAGTAAACTCTTTCCATTGTCTCCCAGAAAGTACGAGTACTTCTGTGAGGAGTCTCACAAGCCCCAAAGGCTTAAGATTCTCATCCACAAAGCCCAAAATCCTGGAGACAGCGATCGGACTTGAGGATGTAGCTTTGCCGGTTTATCGCTTTACCCAAGTGGACGGCAAGCAGTTATCTGAAGGTTCCAATTGCATGGCAGTTGATTTCTGAACACTAGGAGGTCGTTCTTTGAAACGAGGTTTTCCCGATAAAGTCAAACACTCGTCTGCCTACGGCGCAGTTCACCACGAGATCATTACCTATGGGGGCGATTCTCCTGTTAAGCAGTCTGAAGAGGAGCAACCATCCTTTGCTTTGGTGCTCAACTCTACTGCTTTAGGGAGTTTTCGGGCAGATGCCCCCGATTTTATCTTTCTCAATGAAAGTGCCCCCGCACTGTCTCTGGAAAATAACCGCCAGCGGCGATCCCGTACCTCTGCCGCCATGGTGGGGTTAGCCCTCTCCCTCGGTTCATCCGATGTACTTTCCCTGTGGCACACAAAAGCAACCTTTGCTGCAGAAACCGCGCCAACATTGGAGCCGTTACAGGATTGGGCTTCCCCTAGTGGTACGGAAGAATCCGTAGCGACGATTGTTCCGCCCGCCTTGCCAGTGGAAGAGGTGCCCTTCTCCCTGGACAATCCAGCCAGCACCAACTCTTCTTCTCCCGCCTTTGATCTAGCCGAGTACTATCCCCATGAGTTGTATAACCATCGGGTTGCCGAAGCAGAAACCCTGGGGATGATCGCTGAGTATTACGGCATTGATCCAGAAATTTTAGCGAGCCTCAATCATCTCACCCTTGAAAGTCTGCTCCAAGTGGGTCAGGTCCTTCAGTTTCCTAAGGTCTTTATCACCATAAATATTGATTCCGCTCCCCAAACCATGGCGAGGGAAACAGAGGTCAAGCCCAGCGTCAAGTCTGGTCTGATTGCTCTGACCCCCAGCGCGGATGTGAAAGGCGGAGCAAAGGCAGGGAATACGGAGCAAGCCACGCCATCCATTCCCCTAAAAATTAGTCCCCTAGAGATTAAAACCATTGAGTCGGAAGCAGCCAGCCTGCCTATTGCCTATCTTCCCAATTCCCAGACTGCGGAAACAGCGGATGTGGGCTTAGCCGATCTCATCCCCTACCGAGTCCAGTCAGGGGACACCCTAGACAAAATTGCCCGCACTTACCACGTATCCCGCTCTACCCTGGTGGCGGTAAACAACATTGAGAATCCGAACTTGCTCAAAGTGGATCAGATGATTGGGATTCCCCGTCCTGATTCGGGCTTGGATCTGGCTTTTGTGCCTGAGGTGGCAAACCAGACCGAGGTAGAGGTTCCGGTTTTACAAACCATTCAACCCAAGCCTGAAGCACAGTCTGCAATCCAGTCTAACGAAGTTGAGTCCCCGGTTTCTCCCGATCTCCTCTCCGTACTCAGACAGGATCCCTCTCGTTTTCCCTACGAGCCCACGAACACCCTGTCCGGCGAATTAAGATATCAAGTTCGCCCAGGGGATACCCTGAGTAAAATTGCCCGCACCTATGGCTTACCCCTGTCCGATCTGATCCAAGCCAATCGCATTGCTAACCCCAATGTCATCCGGGTCAGACAGAACTTGGTGATTCCCAGCAAAGGCAACGGGATCTTAGCTTTCAATGCCGAGCAGCCCGTTCAAGTGGCATCCAATCCCGTAGCGCCTGCCCTAGATTTAGGTCAGCCGGGAGAACCCCAGACCGTGCGGGATGAGGTGGCGGTACAGGGAACCCTTCAGGTGAATACGGCGGTTATTCCCACCGTACCCAGTTTAGAGTCGATCGTCCAAGAGCCGATTTCTCTGCCCCGTCCAGCGTTATCCGTGGCTCCGGTGGATGCGCCCCAGGTGGCAGTTGCACCCCAAACCGTGACGACTCCCTTTAACCCTAGCGAGGGGGTGGTCATTCCCGAAGCAGAGGCACCCGCCTCCGTTGAAAGCAGCACTGGCAAAGACTATGTAAGCCGTCTGCTGGCGGAAATTAAAGTCCTGCAAGACCAATATCGCGCCGGTACTCTAGACAGCACCCTGGAGAACAAAGCGACAGAGAATGGAACGACAGCCATACCCATCGCTGTTGCTCCGGCTCCTCAAGCGGCTCCCCCGGTGGTGACTGCCCCCTCCGCAGTTCCTCAAGTCTCTACCCTAAACCGATCGGGTATTTCTGCCCTCTCCAGCAACGATCGCATTAACCCCGAATTTAATGCTCCCCGTCGAGAGGTGGTTGAGGTGCAACCCCAAGCCGCTAGTCCGCAGTTACTAGCCGCCGCTTCCGTGAGTTCCTCCAGTTACGAGCCCTTAGTGCAATCCCTGGTGGGGCAAACCGTTTCCCCCGCCCTACTCTCCTTAAGCGCGGATCCGTATCTACCCAAGGATCGAACCGCTGCCGGTTATATCTGGCCCGCCCAAGGGGTGTTAACCTCCGGCTATGGCTGGCGCTGGGGTCGGATGCATAAGGGGATTGATATTGCTGCCCCCATCGGAACGCCCATTGTAGCTGCGGCTCCTGGGGTGGTGATTACCGCAGGCTGGAACTCTGGCGGCTATGGCTACCTGGTAGAAGTTCAGCATGACGATGGCAGTATTACCCTCTATGCCCACAACGATCGGATTTTAGTCCGGGAAGGTCAGTATGTGGAGCAAGGTCAGCAACTGTCTGAAATGGGCAGCACGGGCTACAGCACCGGCCCCCACCTGCATTTTGAAATCTATCCCTCTGGAGATGGGGCGGTTAACCCCATGGCTTATTTACCTCAGTAAGCCTACCTAAAATTACCTGATTCAGAAAAAGGTGTAGTCTTTTGATTGCACCTTTTTCTTTTTCTAGTTTTCTAGTTGAGGTTTGGGTATCGTACAGGCATGGGTAAGGTATAAAATAGGACAAAGCAGAAATTTTCAGGGGTAGCAGGGCAGGAGATCAGAAAATATGGGATTCTGGGAGCGATCGTATTTTTTTGTGTGGTTGTTTTTCATAGCTTTACCCCTCTGTTTGCCCAAGAAGTCCAAGAGTATCGATCTGCCCCGAATCTGACCCCCGAAGAATTAACCTATATTCAGAATAATCCTGTTATTCGAGTTCATGTCGAGAAAGAATGGCCGCCCTATAATTTTATTGAAAGCAATGAAGTCAAAGGGTTTAGCAATGATTATATTCAACTGATTGCGGAGAAAGTAGGCCTCAAAGTTGAATTTGTTACGGGCTATACTTGGAATGAATTTATGCCCCTGTTGGCCGAGGGAAAGATCGATGTTATGACCAACATGGTGATCACGGAAGAACGTCAAAAATTTGCCCTATTTTCCGAGAAACCTTTATTTAAAGTGGTGCAGTCCCTATTGTCAAAACGGGATGGAGAACAATTTGAGACCCTGAATCAATTAAAAGGAAAAAACCTAGCCGTTGTGCGTGGCTATTACTTTGAAGAAATTCTCAAAAAACACTATCCAGAAATTAATCTATTGCTGACAAATAGTACCCTAGACTCAATCAAACAGGTAGAGGCAGAAAAGGCTGATGCTGCTTTAGAAAGTCATGCAGTCTTTCATTACTACACTTCTCAGTACCTTTTGACTGATTTAGTCAGCAAACCTGTCCTAGATGAATCAATTTTTTCTAATGTAACTGAACAATACTTAGGGATTAGAAAAGATCGTCCTATCCTTAAATCTATTTTAGATAAAGGAATGAGGGCGATCTCAGAAGAAGAATTGACGCAATTAAGCCAAGATTGGTATTTGATCGCCCAACAAGATAACTTTGATTTTACTCCTGAGGAGTTAGTCTATCTCAAGGATAAGGCAAAAATTAACATCTGTGCGGATCCTGACTGGTTCTCTAGGGAGGCCGTCAAAAATGGTCAGGAGATTAATATTGGCATTGGTGGCGATTTTCTAAATATTTTGCAATCTACAATAGGCATTCCTTTTATATTGATTAAAACTAAAAGTTGGACAGAAAGTTTACAGTTTTTACAAGAAAGAAAATGTGATATTTTGTCCCTGGCAATTTCTACCCCTGAACGGAGAGAATATGCTAATTTTACGCAACCCTATTTACAATTTCCTTTAGTCCTCGTCAATCGGAATGATGAACGTTTTATTCCAGACCTGACTAAGATTACTAATCAGAAAGTTGGGGTGGTTCAAGATTTTGCTTTTGCCAAGACTCTGGCTGAAAAATATCGTAAAATACAGTTTGTGAGTATTGAATCTACTAGAGATGGCTTGGATAAGGTACAAAAAAAGGAATTATTTGGCGTTGTTGATCTGCTCCCCACTATCACCTACCTTGTGCAAAAAGATTATCCATCCTTAAAAATTGCGGTTAGCTTTGATGAAACTTGGAGTTTAAGTATTGCAGTCCGCAATGATCACCCCTTGCTGTTAAGTATTTTTGAAAAAGCCCTGGCATCGATTCCTGAACATACTCGTCAAGAAATTATTAATAAGCGAATGGCTGTAAACTATGAATCTGGAATTGATTATACTTTGGTTTGGAGAATTATCTTTATTGCGTTAATCCTTGGCTTAATTTTAAGCTATCGTCAATCTTTACTCATCTCTTACAACAAAAAATTAGAACATATTTCCTCAACCGATCGTCTCACGGGCTGTTTTAATCGCTTAAAGATCGAGGAATTTTTAGATCAGCAAATTAACCTTTATAACCGCTATCAACAAAAATTTAGCATCATTCTCTATGACATCGACTACTTTAAAAAAGTAAACGATCGATATGGACATTTAGCCGGAGATCAGGTTTTAATTCAATCCAGCCAACTGATTCAGTCCCATCTGAGAAAGACGGACTTACTGGGACGGTGGGGGGGAGAAGAATTCATTATTATTTGTCCTCACACGACAGTAGAAAGGGCACAAACCTTGGCAGAATCCTTGAGACAATGCCTAGAAAACTATCATTTTGAAGGCATTGGGCATAAAACCGCTAGTTTCGGGGTGATGGAATATGTGAACAGTCAATGGTCACAAAATGATCTAATTAAAATAACTGATGATGCGTTATATCAGGCCAAAGAGAATGGGCGTAATTGTGTCAGGATTGGCCAACAGACCTAGTAGGTGTAGGTGGAGGGCCAGGCCTCTTCCCGTTCCCAGTCGCAGCTTTCCCAGTGTTGGAGCAGCAGGGTTAAATCTGGGCGCATTTCCTTATTGAGGGGTAGATGCAGCGATCGTCCCTCTAAGATGCTGTAGTAAGAATCCCTGAGCCAGGGGGCTAACCGGATGGTGAGGTCTGAGGGATCTACAGCCAGAAGATGCAAGTCAAACAATACGTGCAAATCCGATCGGAGTAAAATCAAGTTGGTGGGATCGTTGGTTCGATCGCCTAGGAAGGGGATGATATAGGCCGCTTCTAAAACATCTTCCACGGTGCAGCGACTCATGGCACAGCGCCGATCGTAAGCTTGGAGGAGTTTGACCCGAATCAGGGGGGAGCCTTTGCGGAGTAACAACGATCGGTTTAAGCGTCCCTTGGCTTCTTCTGGAGTATTAAATTGAAAGGCTCGGGCCAGTCCATCGTTCAGCAAATCTTGCCAAGCGCCAATGGGAAACTGGGCAAAATCCGTGGTGGTGGGCTCCGCTGTATCGATCGTA
>DALYGI010000015.1:15515-23241 GCA_031971595.1 Prochlorotrichaceae cyanobacterium CTOTU29312 | reverse complement strand
TACCTCAGCTTAGATAAAGTTCTAGAATCAATTGTTACGGAAGTCAAGACATTTTAGAAGCCGATCGGGTCATTATTTACCAATTTGAGCCTGATTTTAAGGGCGTGATTGTAGCGGAGGCAGTAAGTCCCCCCTGGACATCTTGTTTGAATTTGCAAATTGTGGATACCTGTTTTCAAGCGAATCAGGGAGGAGTATACCGCGAAGGTCAAATTTTTATGGCTAGGGATGTGTATGAAGCCCATCTTACCCCCTGCCATTTAGGCCTATTAGCTAGATTTGAAGTGAAAGCAAACCTCGTGGTACCCATTTTACTAGAGGAAGAATTACTAGAGAAAAAAACCGATCGTCCTCTGTGGGGTTTACTAATTGCCCATCAATGTTCTAGACCAAGGGATTGGGAAATTAATGACATTAAATTATTGCAAAATCTAACGGTTCAATTAGCGATCGCTCTCCAGCAATCTGAACTTTATAAAGCCCTAGAAGATAGTAATCATAGCTTAGAGAAAAAGGTAACAGTACGTACCCTAGAATTACAGGAAAATCAACAAATCCTCCGCAAAGCAGAGCTATTTAACCGTTTAGCGGTAGAAGCCAGTGGTCTTGGAATTTGGGAATTAGATTTCAAGACTAATAATAGTTATATTTCCCCGAAGATGGCTGAGTTAATGGATTATAGTCCCCAAGAGCGGATTATTTCATCGCACCAATGGTTAAATTCAATTATTTCTGAAGATCGAGACTTAGTGATGGAAGCCCTTGCTACTTGTAAGGAAACGGGATCTTTTTTTAACCTGGAATTTAGAATTACTCTCAAAAATGGTCAACAACGCTGGTTATATTCCCGTGGCAGTTTAATTTATGATCAAGCCGGAGAACCTCAATCCATCAGCGGTTGCTCCCTGGATATAAGCGATCGTAAGGTGCTGGAGCAAGAAAAACAACAGGCACAACAACAACTGGAAAATCTCAATCAAGCGCTAGAAGCCAAAATTGAAGAACGTACCCTCGCCTTAGCGCAGATTAACAGTTTTCAGCAAGCAATTCTCAATAGCACAACTTACGCCATTATCGCTACCGATGTGAACGGCATCATTCAAACCTTTAATAAAGGTGCAGAAGTCCTAACGGGTTATAAAGCTTCAGAAATGATTGGAAAATATACCCCGGAATTGATCCACGATCCCATAGAGGTGATTCACCGCTGTCAAGAACTCTCTAGGGAACTGAATCAGGATATACCCCTTGGGTTTGAAGTTTTTGTGGCGAAAGCTCGTCTCAATCTGGTGGCTGAAAATGAATGGAGATATATCCGTAAAGATGGCTCCCGTGTCTCTGTTTTACTGTCTGTAACTGCCTTAAGGAATGAACAACAGGAGATTATCGGTTTTGTTGGCATTGCCAAAGACCTCACGGAAACCCAAAAAATTGAACAAGAACGGGCTAAACTGGCCCAAAGACTGGAAGTAGCCCTGCAAGCAGCAGCGATCGGCTTTTGGGACTGGGATCTGCAATCCACGGAAATTATTTGGGACGATCGCCTGTTCCAACTGTACGGACGCACCCCCACCTCTAGCGGTAAAATTCAATATCCAGAATGGCGAGAATGGGTCGATCCGGAGTCTATGGACAGGGCAGAAAGTCAGTTATCCGCTGCACTTCTTCAGGGCGATCCCTTGGAAATAGAATTATGTATTTATTATCCCGATCGCTCTGTTCACTATCTACAAATGTACGCGATCGTCATTCGAGATCAGGCCAATGTTCCCACTCGAATCATTGGGGTTAATTATGATATTACCGCCATTAAAGAGGCGGAAGTACAGCTTAGACGAACCAATGAGGAATTAATACGGGCCACCCGACTTAAGGATGAGTTTTTGGCCAATATGAGCCACGAACTTCGTACTCCCCTCAATTCTATTTTAGGTATGACTGAAGCATTGGCGGAGGGTCTGTTAGGGGAAATTAATGAAAAGCAACAGGAATCTTTAGGAACCGTTGCGAATAGTGCCAATCATTTATTGTCCTTAATTAATGATATTCTGGACGTGGCAAAAATTGAATCGGGGCAGGTGGTGTTAGAGTGTCAACCTGTTGCCGTTGCACCTCTGTGTCAGGCGAGCTTAGCCTTTGTGAAGCAACTGGCTGTTAGTAAACGGATTCAACTTAAGCTCAACCTATGTTTAAGTTTACCGCCCTTAATGGTAGATGAACGTCGGATTCGTCAAGTTCTCATTAATTTACTCAACAATGCGGTGAAATTTACTCCAGAGGGTGGAAACGTTACCTTGGAGGTTTCACAACTACCGGATCAAGGAGACTGTAGCTATCTGCGTTTAGCCGTTATTGATACCGGCATTGGGATTACCCCCGAAAATGCCCAAAAACTCTTCAAACCCTTTTTCCAAATTGATAGCGCCCTCAATCGCAAATATCAGGGTACAGGCTTAGGTTTGGCTTTAGTGAAGAATATTGTTGAATTGCATGGGGGCATTGTTTCTCTGATCAGTGAACCGGGCAAGGGGAGTTCTTTTATGATCGATTTACCCGCCGCAACGATCGCTCCCACAACTCTCCCCACGCATCCCCTGGGTTCTACGCTTCTCTGTACAAATGCTGATTATCTGTTGGAAGAAGACATCGCTTGCTCCCCTTTAATTCTGCTGGTAGAAGATAATCAAGCCAACATTGCTACGGTGAGTAACTATTTAACGGCGAAAGGCTATCGTCTGCTCTTTGCCTACAATGGTGAAGAAGCCCTAACTATTTTGCAATCCCAGTCTCCCGACTTAATTTTGATGGATATTCAAATGCCTAAAATGGATGGCTTAGAAGCAACCCAATATATTCGTAATCAACTCCAACTCACGGACATTCCTATTATTGCCTTTACCGCTTTAGCCATGCCAGGCGATCGGGAAAGGTGCTTAGCCGCAGGGGCTAATGAATATCTCAGCAAACCCGTTAAGCTCAAGGTTTTAGTGGAAACGATGCAGCGGTTGTTAAACCCTAGCCTAGAGATAGAATAGACCCCCGATCGCGTCTGAGGACTGGGGCCAGAGATCAGATCAAACTTTTCCCGATTAGAGGGCATTTAGTATACTCTTGATACAGAATTTTTTTCCCGTTTAGGCAAAACTGAATTAGTCAGTGTTAGAGACATTCATGTTAGAGCCTAGTGGATTAGAAGTCTGGCAGTTTTCTAATAACCTTCGGGTTATTTACCAACCCCTACCCACCCAGGTGGTGGTGGGGGATGTGTGGATCAGGGCCGGATCCGCCCTCGAAAACGATCGCTGTGGGGTGGCCCACCTGTTGGAGCACATGATTTTTAAGGGAACGCCCCGCCTGGCCCCTGGTATGTTCGATCGTCTCATTGAGGATCAGGGGGGGGTCACCAACGCCGCCACCAGTTACGACTACACCCATTTTTTTGTGGCCACAGGTCGGGATCAGTTTCAACCCTGTTTAGATGCCCTCGCCCATATCCTCCTGGAAGCTAGCCTCTGCCCTGTGGAACTAGAGGGGGAGCGTCAAGTGGTTTTAGCGGAAATTAATCAGGTTTTGGATAACCCTAGCGCCGTGAGTTGGCAACTTTTTAATGAACAGTTGTATCCCAATCATCCCTATGGCCGATCGGTTTTGGGGACTCCCGAACAGGTGCAAGACCATTCCAATCAGGATTTACAGCGGTTCCATCGCGCTCACTACCAACCGGACAACGTGACGATCGTTATTGCGGGGGGCATTGAAAAATCCCAGTGTTTAGATCATGTCCAACGGGCTTTTGAACGGTTCCCCTCTCCCCCCTCTCCTTTAGATTTAGCGTTAAACCCAGCCTTAGCCCTGTTCATCCCCTCAGAGCCTTTAACTCCTGCTACCCAAGGCATGGGGACAAAACCCCAGCGATCGGAACTGGAACTACCCTTCCTGGATCAAACCACCCTAATGTTGGGCTGGCCCACCCCCGCCATCGATCGCCTCTGGGATGTGTGTGGTCTGGAGATTTTGAGCGTGGTTTTAACCGGGGGGCGGGGTTCGCGTTTAGTGCAAATTCTGCGGGAGCAGCGGGGGGTAGTGCAGGACGTGGATTCCAGTCTGGAACTGCGGAAAGTTGCCAGTCGTTTTACCATTACCGCCTGCCTCGATCAACCCTACGGCCCCATGGTGGAGGCCCTAATTTTGCACGAACTGAAACGGCTGTGCCAAGAGCCGATCAGCGATCGGGAAGTGGAGCGGGCCAAGCGATTGCTCCTCAATGACATGACCTTTTCTTTGGAAACTCCCCTGCAAGTGGCCAGCATCTACGGGTTTTACACCATTTTGCAGGATCCCTACATTCCCCTTCAGTATCCCCGGCAAATTCAGAAGCTCACCCCTAGGGATCTTCAGGACATTGCCCAGCGCTACTTTACAGAAGACTACGTGGTAACGATCGCCCGTCCCTCCTGACAGTGTTGGCAAATGCCAAAAAACTCTAGGGTGTGATAGTAAATTTTAAAATGATGCCGTTCTTGCAACCGTTCCTCCAGGGCATGAACCGGACACTCCTGGATGGGCACAGACTCGCCGCACTCCACACAGGTGAGGTGGTGGCGATCGTCCTGAACAGAGCTATAGACCCCTTCCCCATTGGCCAAAGTACGCATTTGCACCAGCCCATCCCGCTTCAAACTTTCCAGGGAACGATAGACCGTAGCCAGGCCGATCCGTTGGTTCTGTTTGAGAAACTCCTGATACACCGCTTGGGCCGATAAAGACCGCCGGGAACCATTGAGTAGCGCCAGAATCCGGTTTTGATTTCGAGTCCGTTGGTGTGTCATAGCATCAGTCTAGCGGTAGAGTAAGAAAAAGATTAGCCATGAGGTTCTGGTGACTGAAACCGTAACTCAAACCTATCACGCTCATATCTATGTTACCCTGCGCCCCTCGGTGCTGGATCCCGTGGGAACGGCCCTAGAGTCGAGCTTAAAACAGCTTGGTTATGGGGGTGTTCAAAATGTACGGGTGGGTAAGTATCTGTCCCTTCAGGTACAGGCCGCCGATCAAACCACGGCGGAAGAGCAACTGCATCAAATGTGCGATCAACTCTTCGCTAATCCCGTCATTGAAAATTATCGCTTTGAACTGGTGGACAAGTAGGAGGTTTCCTCATGGTTTCATCTCTAGAGCAGACCAGTCCTAATCCTATCCCCCCGGAGACTGAGGCTAGGACTGAAAAAACCTGGAAAATTGCCTTGCTGTACGATGGTCAATGTCCCCTCTGTTTACGGGAAGTTCGCTTTTTAGAAGCACAGGATCGGGGGCGGGGGATCATCCAATTTGTGGATATTATGGATCCCCAATACAACCCCGAAGACCAGGGGGGAATCACCTTTGAACAAGCCATGGGGCGCATTCATGCCATTAAAGCCGATGGAACGATCGTTCAGGGGGTGGAAGTGTTTCGGCAGGTGTATAGCGCCTTGGGCATGGGCTGGATCTATGCCGCCACCCGCTGGCCAGTCCTTCGCCCCCTAGTGGATACCCTCTACGATCGGTGGGCCGATTGGCGGTTAGCCCTAACCGGACGGCCACCCCTCGCGGAAATTGCACGGCAACGGGCCGCCCAGGGGGCCTGTGACGATCGCTGTAAGCTCTAAGGATCGTGCATTAAATAAACTGGAAAGTTCAGGATTAAACCACAAAGGCACAAAGAACACAAAGAACACAAAGGCTTTCCTGCGGGGCTTCTGTGTCTTGGTAGTGAAATTCCTAAGCTGTCAGATGTCAGATGTCAGATGTTAGAAGTTGGGCATAGAGGAACCGAGGTCAGGGCTGAAAAGCTTTCATCTTGCCGGGGTTGAGTAGGCCATAGGGATCGGTCTGGCGCTTGAAGGCCAGTTGCACCGGATCGATCGTTTTGCGCCCCCCTTCTTCTAAAAAGTAAGTGTGGGGGTTAAAAATTAAAGCTCCGTGACGATCGTGATAGTCCATAATCTCCTGAAGCCGCTGGGGGGTGGTGTAGCGCACCAGTTGTAAGCCTGCGATGGTCGGTTGTCCCTGACTCCGAATCCATTCTGCATGGATCATCACCTCCTCCCCAAACTCCTGATAACACTGCTGTAAAACCCCCAAGCCTCCATCGAGGGGAAAGAGGGTTTGTAAGTAGGTAATCTGGGGATCCACGCTGCGGGCGTGGAGGGTGGTATGGTTCCAGGAATATTCCAAGAGGTTCAGCCCCTTACCCGCTTCCTGGGCGGATTTGTGGTAGCGCACCTGCCCCCCGGACACCGCCACCAGTTCCCAGAAATTCTCTAGACTCGGCTCCGCAATCAGCACCAAAACGATCGTCTCGCCGCTGTGAATCCAACTTTGAAACGCGGCAAAATAGGAGGCAATGGGCCAGGCGCAGAGACAGACCAGCTTTTTCACCAAGCCATCGGACTCCGCCAAGGTTTGGCAAAATAACGCCGCCGTCCCAAAGTCTGCAAAGCCGACCACCAGTTCCGCCCAGGGATAGGCCGGAGCTAAGGGCAATTCTAATTCCGTAATAATGCCCGTGGTGCCGTAGGCGTGGGTCGCTTTTTGCACCTCATCCCCCCGCAGGGTCAGCACTTGAGGCTGCTCTTCCAGGGTCACCACCCGCAGGGCTTGGATATTGCCCCGATCGCTCAGAAACCCGTAGTTAATGGAGCCGATGCCCCCACTGCCCCCCGCCACAAACCCCGCGATCGTTGCTGTGCGGTAGGTAGAGGGCACCATCCGCAACTCCCACCCCTGCTCACGGGCAACCCGATCGATGGCGGCTAACTTAGCCCCCGGCTCCACCCGTACCCGGCCCGGCTCCACCGCCAGCACCTGACTCATCAAGCTCAACTCTAAAATTACGCCCCCCTCCAGGGGAATACATTGACCATAGTTGCCCGTTCCCGCCCCCCGCACCGTCAGGGGAACCCGATGTTGCACACAGGCCGCCGCTACTTGGATGATCTCCGCCTCCGTGCGGGGACGAATGACCACATCCCCCACCCGATCGGCCAACTGGGCCTGAAGAATGGGGCTGAAATGGTAATAATCCTGAGACAATTTAGCCACCTGAGCCGGATCACAAAGGATTTCGATCGTTGGATCGAGGCTATTTTGGAGGGCAGCAAGGGCCGCAGCGCGGGAAGAGGCAGAGGTCATTGAGGGCAGGAAACGTTAGGGAGGCGGGCAAGTTTTACAGGTACATTTTAACCTAGAGTTTGGATTAGACTTGTCATGTGAATTGTGATGTGCAGAGGGATTAGTAAAGGTACTTCAGCGCCAAGATCTCCGGTTTCTGGGGGCATAGCATCAAGAAATTGGGCGTTAGATTATTATCTCAAAGCTGACTCAACCTTATTGGTAATTGAGGCCAAGGATGAAAATCTACAGCGAAGATTCAATCAGTTAGCAGTTGAATTAATTGCCTTGGGAGAATGGGCAGATTGGAGTTCTGATTCCGGCCCTGAGTATATCTATGGTGCGGTATCCATTGGTAATATTTGGCAGTTTAGTCGGTGCGATCGTCCGAATAAGGTGATTACTCGGTTGAGGGGGAGGGGAAGACGGGACTGGCGGGAATCGAACCCACGGCCTGCCGCTTAGGAGGCGGCCGCTCTATCCTACTGAGCTACAGCCCCAAGTGATGCTTAAGATCTAATAAACGTTATAATACCTCTGATAGCACAAGTTGTCACTGATTATCACTAAATTA
>DALYGI010000015.1:13367-15415 GCA_031971595.1 Prochlorotrichaceae cyanobacterium CTOTU29312 | reverse complement strand
ACTCAGATCGGCGTTCATTCCTATTTTTTTCCTTTTTTCAATGAAGATTGCAACCTGGAATGTAAATTCTATTCGGACTCGTCTCGAACATTTAACCCAATGGTTAGCGGAAACCGCAATTGATGTGGTCTGTTTACAAGAAACGAAGGTCACAGATGGTCAATTTCCCCAAGAAGCATTAGCCAGCCAAGGCTATCACTGTTATGTTTTTGGTCAAAAAGCCTATAACGGGGTGGCCCTTTTAAGTCGGGAAAGCCTAGAGAAGGTTCGCTATGGGTTTAGCGGAGTGTTAGGAACTGAGATCGATCCGCTGTGGGACGATCAAAAACGGGTCATTTCTGCCCAGTGTCAAGGCATTACGATCGTTAATGTTTATGTGCCCAATGGCTCTAGTATGGGCAGCGATAAGTATCACTATAAGTTAAGATGGTTTGAGGTATTCCATCAGTATTTAGAACGGTTACTTCAGGAAAACGATCGTCTCCATATTTGTGGTGATTTTAATATTGCCCCAGACGATCGGGATATTTATGATTCCTCGGAAAAAGAAAATCATATTATGGCAACGGCACAGGAAAGACAAGCCCTCCAGCAGATTCTTTCCCTGGGCTTTTGTGATGCTTTTCGGTATCTTCATAGTGATACGGAACAGTTTACCTGGTGGGACTATCGTGCTGCTTCCTTTCGTCGAAATTTAGGATGGCGCATTGATCATCATTATGTGTCTAAACCTTTAGTGCCTGCCATTGTTCATTGTACAATCGATCGTCTACCTAGAACCTGGGAAAAACCCAGTGATCATACCCCTGTCGTGTTAACATTATCCTCCCCATCCCTCTCCCCATTGATGAATTTATGATTGCCGATCTAGACCTCAATCAGATGTCTCAACCCAAGCTCCATCGAATTTTGGTGGTGGATGATGTACCCGAAAACCTGAGTTTACTCTCTGCTATGTTAGGGCAAGAAGGGTATGAAGTGCGGCGGGCTCCCAATGGAACGATGGCCTTACAAAATGTGCCTCGTTATCGTCCCCATTTGATTTTATTAGATATTATGATGCCAGGGTTAAATGGCTATGAGGTCTGTAAAATTTTAAAGGAAGATGAGGATACGTCCCAAATTCCCATTATCTTTTTAAGCGCCTTAAATGAGTCTTTTGATAAGGTCAAGGCGTTCAAAACGGGTGGCTCGGATTATATTACGAAGCCCTTTGATGTGGATGAGGTTTTGGCACGGGTCAAGCAACAGTTAGATTTACAGGATCTCAGATTAGCTCTCGAAATTCAAAATCAGAAATTAAAAGAGGAAGTGGAAGAACGCAGTCGTGCGGAAGAGAAAGCCTTTCAAGCATCCCAGGCTAAAAGTCAGTTTCTAGCTCACATGAGCCATGAGTTACGCACTCCCCTCAGTACGATCATTGGCTATGCGGATTTGATGCTCAGTGATCCCGATCGTTCCTCCCAAGATTGCCGCAATTTAAGGACTATTCTGAATAGTACCTCCCATCTTTTAAGCCTGATTGAAGATGTGTTAAATATGACCAAAATTGAATCAGGACGGGTGAATATTTATAGCAAAGTCTTTTGCTTTCAGGAATTTTTAAGTGGTTTAGAGGAGATGTTTCGGATCCAGGCAGAGGTGAAGGATATTAAATTTGCGCTTCATAGCCCTGAACCCTTACCCCCTTATATCGAAACCGATGAAATTAAATTACGCCAGGTACTCATTAATTTAGTGAGTAATGCCCTGAAATTTACCGTCAAAGGCTCCGTAACCCTAAGTACTAAAGCTTGGTTCTCCAACGATCGTTTAGGGGCTAAATCAACAGGTTATTGTCTGTTAGAGTTTCAAGTCCAGGATACGGGGCCGGGCATTTTGCCAGAAGAACAGTCCTCTTTATTTCAACCCTTTAGCCAAACCCAAACTGGACGTTCATCCCAGACGGTAAGTGGTTTAGGGTTAGCCATTAGTCGGAATTTTATTCGTCTGATGGGGGGGGATATTTTTGTGGATAGCATTCCTCAACAGGGAACCTGTTTTACCGT
>DALYGI010000015.1:9812-13267 GCA_031971595.1 Prochlorotrichaceae cyanobacterium CTOTU29312 | reverse complement strand
TCTCCTGGCCATCGCATCCTCTTACTGCTGCACACCCTGGATCTCCAGCACTGGCTGCCCCAATGCCTGCTCAAGTTGGGCTGGGAGGTGAAAAGCATTGAAGCAACCCCAGAGTTTTATTCAGAACCTTTTTCCGCAGAGTTTTATTCAGACTTAAATCCAACCTTAAATTCAAACTGGAACCCTGACTTAATTCTGGTGGAATGGGAAGAAGAGAGCCCCCTAGGGAAGATCATTGAACACTTTCGTCCTGAAATCAAAAATCTCCCCACCGAAGCCCAGTCTGTTCCATCAAAACAGCCCTTAATCATAACGATCGTTCCCGATTCACTGGTCAAAAAGGCTCCAGATGCTCCAGAAATTCTAGAGCAAGGATGGGATCGCGTGTTGATGCCCCCCCATCATCCCCATCCTGTTCTGGAGCAACTTTCCCAGCTTATTCCCTAGGTTTTATGGGGAATTAACTTATGGGGAATTCGGGATTCTAAACTTAGGCTCCTACCGCCTCTTTAGCAGCATACAGCACCTCTGCGGTGATGTTTTCAATCCCTCGATCGCGGGCAAATTTCTCCGTATTGCGCTTAACTTTACCCCGCACAAATCCTGGAATTTTATTCAATTCCGCCAACCCATCACGACTCCAATGGAGATCAGAATCAGCGGTTACTGATTTCGTGATGACTTCCTTGGTGTCATGGCCACCAAAAATTTCCAGTAGGTGATCTTCCATGCCCAAAGTGAAGGAGTTGTAGACCAGATCGACGATTTGATTCGCGCCCTCATAACCGAGAAAGGGCTTGTAGCCCACTGGAAAGTTTTGAATGTGGATGGGGGCAGCAATAACGCCGCAGGGAATATCCAACCGTTTACCCGCATGACGTTCCATTTGGGTTCCAAAGATTGCGGCGGGCTCTTTTTGGGCGATCGCATTGGCAATGGTGGCGTTGTCATCGGTAATTAAAACCTCGTCACAATATTCACTCACTTGCTGACGGAACCACTCCTGATCGTAAAGACAATAGGTTCCGGCTAAAACGACATGAATTCCCATTTCCCGCGCTAGAATTTTGGTCATTGCAACTGCATGGGTTGTATCGCCAAAGACCACCGCTTTTTTACCGGTTAAATTTTGACAGTCAATGGAACGGGAAAACCAGGCCGCTTGAGAGACAAAGCGAGTTTGGTAATCAATAAATTCATCATAATTGGCACTATACCCTTGGGCATTCAAAATCTCTTGGATAGCCCGAATGCACCGCGCTGTTTCCACAATGCCCATGGGGGTAATGTCCACAAAAGGCATTTGGAATTTGTCCTGAAGCAATTGGGCGGTCATGCCCCCTAGTTCACGGTAAGGAACGAGGTTAAACCAAGCCTGGGGCAGGTTTTTCAGTTCATGGACGGAGGCTTGATGGGGAATAATCGCATTGATTTCAATGCCCAAATCCGCCATCAATCGTTTTAATTCGGTACAGTCGTGGTTATTATGAAAACCTAGGGTAGAAATGCCGATGAGATTAACGGAGGGTTTTTCGGTTTTAGTGGTGGGTAATTGCCCTTGCTTTTCTGCCTTTTCCAGATAGAATTGAACAATTTGCTGAAGGGTACGATCCGCAGCCTGAAGCTCATTGACTCGATAATGGTTTACATCCGCCAGGAGGACATCCCCCTTGGTTTCTAAACGGGCTCGCTCTACGAAATTCTGGAGGTCTTCCTGAAGAATACTAGAGGTGCAGGTGGGGGTTAAAACAATTAAGTCAGGATGCTCTTCTTGATCTTTGCGGGTAATATTATCGACCACTTTTTCCTGAGACCCTCGTGCCAGCACATTACGATCGACCACGCTGGTTGTTACTGGCGTAAATTCCCGTTCCCGCTCCAACATCGATCGCATGACGTTAAAATAGTCATCCCCTAGGGGTGCATGCATAATGGCATGAACATTTTTAAAAGAACTGGCAATCCGAAGGGTACCAATATGGGCTGGGCCTGCATACATCCAGTAAGCTAATTTCATAAGTAGTTATTCTCAGGTTGAAGACAAACGAAGGACAAGCTAAGGGTTTTGCAAGCAGAGGATGAAGCTGATGAAACGGAAAGGGTCGAAGCCGATTTCTCGACTACCCTTCAGATTTTGCCAAAGCTTGTCCTCAGAAGGAAATTTTTAAGGAAACTAGACATGATTTGTAATAAAAACCAGGCTCTTTTGTTACAGGCTGAAATAGAAAGCCCCCTCCGTATCGATCGTTGGCTGACGGAGCAACTGCCGGACTATTCCCGATCGCACCTCCAAAAGCTGATTGAGGGGGGGCAGGTGTGGGTAAACGATCGGCCCTGTGGCTCTAAAAAGGAGTTGGTGCGGCCCGGGGATCGGGTGCGGCTCACCATTCCAGATGCGGAACCTTTGGCGGTGACGGCGGAGGCGATTCCGTTGGATGTGCTTTACGAGGATGATCAGTTGCTCATTCTCAATAAGCCCGCTGGTCTGGTGGTGCATCCGGCTCCGGGGCACTATGAGGGCACGTTGGTGAATGCGCTGCTTCACCATTGCCAAGACTTGGCGGGCATTGGCGGAGTGCTGCGGCCCGGCATTGTCCATCGTTTGGATAAGGACACCACGGGGGTGATGGTGGTGGCGAAAACGGACTTTGCGCTGCAACACCTTCAGGATCAGATTCGGGATAAAACAGCGGGCCGGGAATACTTGGGGGTGGTTTATGGCGCACCCCGATCGCCCTCTGGCACGGTGGATCAGCCCCTAGGTCGTCACCCTCAGGATCGCACCAAAATGGCGATCGTCCCTGTGGCCAAGGGAGGGCGCACCGCCGTAACCCATTGGCAAACCTGGGAGCGTTTGGGTAACTATTCCCTGCTCCACTTCCGGCTAGAAACGGGACGAACCCATCAGATCCGGGTTCACAGTGCATTCCTCGGCCATCCGATCGTCGGCGATCCTCAATACAGTGCGGGGGGATCCCTAGGGATTAAGCTTTCTGGTCAAGCCCTCCACGCCTGGCGACTGACTCTGATTCATCCTATTTCTGGGGAAACCCTGACGGCCACGGCTCCTCTGCCCCAAGATTTTCGGAAACTTTTAAATAAGTTGGGTTCCCAGATTGCGATTCCGTGATCTGGGCACTTAAACGCCGTTATTTAATACGAGTACCAATGCCCGCAATACAGTGATAAACCTCGTTACATCCCGCAGCAACCTGCTGGGCCAGGAGTCCACTGAGATCCGTGAATCGGCGACCCAGTTCGGTGTCGGCATGGAGGCCAGAACCCACATCGTTAATCACAAAAATGAGACTGTGGGGTGCTTCAAGTACGGTGGCGATCGTTTGTTTGATGGTGTTTTCTAGGGCAAAAATAGGATCGGATTCGGACTCGGATTCAGGCTCGGATTCGGATTCAATCTGAGGTTTGAAACTAGGGTCTAAACTTGGCACTAAACT
>DALYGI010000015.1:3270-9712 GCA_031971595.1 Prochlorotrichaceae cyanobacterium CTOTU29312 | reverse complement strand
TTGCAGTAAACAGTTACTTAACCAGAGGGTTAAACAGTCAATTAAAATCACCCCTCTGCCTTCGGATAAATCATAGGTTTGGCCGATCGTTTTGAGGACTTTGAACAGATCCCTAGGCTCTTCAAGGGTGATAAAGGTATCCCCCCGCTCCTGGCGATGGCGTTGAATCCGCCCTTCCATAGAGCGATCGGCGGGATCTGTGGTTGCCAAATAAAAGGGGCGCTGATCCGGATCCATTTCTGCCGCCAGACTAATGGCTCGGTGTTCCGCAAGGCGAGACTTGCCACTTTTTACGCCGCCAATGTAGAGGATTTTAGGGGACATCAGGAACCGCTAGATGACTTGCTCTATCGACTTAAACCCGCACCGCAATGCAGTCAATTTCCACCTTCACATCCTTCGGTAACCGGGCCACCTCCACACAAGCCCGCGCCGGAGCCCGATCGTTATCAAAATATTCCCCATAAACCCCATTCATGAGGGCAAAATCTTCGAGATTTGCTAAAAACACCGTGGTTTTAACCACTTGAGCAAAACTTACCCCCGCCGCTTCTAGCACCGCCTGTAAATTACTCATCACCTGACGGGTTTGCCCCACCACATCCTCCGGGGAAACGATCGCTCCGGTGACTGGATCCAGGGGAATCTGTCCTGAAACAAAAATCAATTCTCCCCGAGCCACAATCCCTTGGCTGTAAGGGCCCACCGGAGCCGGGGCACGATCGGTCTGAACCGTTTGAATAGTAGAAAAACTCATGGACACCTCAGGCAAGTCTGATGTGGATAAAACTAACACGAAACCCTAGGGAAACGATCGTAGGTCTAGATTTTCGGCCGTCATCCCGATGTTAAGTGAGATTTAGACCGCCACGCTAGGGCGGGCACAGGGGCACCGCCCCTACATTTGGATTTCAAAATGAGAATTGCTACAGGCTACAGGAGCTAAGAAGCTAAATCCTCCCTTTCAAGGTTGACATTGAGTGTTAGGATGATGACTTAGGACATTTTTTCCTTTCAAGACGGGCTTTTAACGGTGTATAACGATCAAAACATGGATGTTATTTATCGGGCGCAAGATTTAATTCGATCGTCCAGTAACCGCTATCGCATTACGGTTCAAATTGCTCGACGGGCTAAGCGTTGCCGCTATGAAGATTTTGACGGTAAGGAAGAAATAACCCTAAAACCCGTTAAGCGGGCCATTTTAGAAATGTCTGATGAGCTAATTCAGCCTGGCATCATCACGGGATAACGCCGATCGCTTCCAGTCAGGGTTTTAATTCATCAGATTTACTTCAGATCACCCAAAGGTTGACAGGACGGACAAAAATGAGTCGATCGTCCTGCAACTTTAATGCGTTCAATGGGCGTTGTACAGCGGTGGCAGGGTTCCCCCGTGCGACGATAAACCCAGGCCTGTCCCCCATAATTACCATTCGTCCCCTCCACGGTGCGGTAATCCCTGAGGGTAGTTCCTCCGGCGGCAATGCCCGCTGTCAACACGGTTACGATCGCTTCTACTAACCGCTGAATCTCCCCTAGGGTCAACTTCTGAGCGACGGTCTGGGGGTGTAAACCACTGAGAAATAAACATTCATCCGCATAGATATTGCCTAACCCCGCAATCAAGGTCTGATCCAACAGAGCCGTTTTCAACGATCGTTGGGTTTTGCGAAGCCGTTGCTGAAGATATGGGGGGGAAAAATCCGCTGAGAGGGGCTCTGGGCCAAGCTTTTTCAGGGTCGTAATCACCTCCTCCGGGGAACGATCGGGGGGAATCCACCACACCTGGCCAAAGGTACGCACATCCACAAACCGCAGTTCTGAAACTTTTCCAGGCTCCAGCCCCGACGCTTCTGGGCCAAAAAATAACCGGAGTCGGGTGTGGGGATCCACCGGGATCCCGTCCGACACCCACAGCAATTGTCCCGTCATACGGAGGTGAACCCCCAACCACCCCGCTTCCCGATCGTCCCGACATAGGTTCGCCAGCAGATATTTCCCCCGTCGCTGCCACCCTTGAATATGAGTCCCTGTTAACCCCTTGAGGAAGTCTTGGTCATTGGGGGGATAGGCGATCGTGCGGGGTAACAGCACCTCCCCCCCCGTAATGACTACCCTACAAGTTTTGCGGTTGAGACCTTGGCGGACTGTTTCAACTTCCGGTAATTCAGGCATGACAGCGAGGCGAGTACCCTTGAGAGGCATGGAGATCAGCCCTAGAATCCTAGCATTTTTGCATTTTTGATTCAGGCAGTTGATTGAGCGCTTTTGATGGGGGGGTGATGGGGGAGGGGTGATGGGGGCAGTTGATTGGGCAGAGGTCTACCGGGTCAGATCCAGGGAACTCCCGATCGGCCTGGTTGGCGCACCTGCTAGATCCTAAATCCCTAACACCGATCTCTTTGTACCTCAATGCTTCAGATTCGAGACAGAAGAAGGGTTTAGGGGACGAGGGCGGCGGAATGGCTCAGAATTTTTGCTAATTGCTCAAACTTTGTGTCGAGTTGTAAACACTCTCTGATAATCTGAGAATTGGCAATTCTTAAGCCTTCTTTAAAGCTCATTAAGAATGCTCAAGCACTATGGGGGTGCCGGAATGTCAGATCGGGATAGTCCCTGCGGCTACTGTATAGACGTGTTCCCGGATACCTCAGGATAGTTTTATAGCCAAAAGACATCTTCCCAAACGGCTCAGGAGCTTACTTCGGCCCCGTTTGAGAATTATCTAAAGCGAATCTACAGGATAGGCGCAAGCATGGTCACCACCACTGAAAAGAAAAATATTGGATACCTCCGGCAGGTCATTGGGCCGGTTGTGGACGTGGAATTTCCTAACGGAGAACTCCCCAAAATTTACAATGCCCTTGCCGTTGAGGGTAAAAATGAAATTGGCCAAACCGTTTCTGTTGTGTGTGAAGTTCAACAGCTACTCGGAGATAAGCAGGTTCGTGCCGTTGCCATGAGTTCCACCGATGGACTGATCCGGGGCATGGACGTTGTGGACACCGGAGCCCCCATCAACGTACCCGTCGGAGCCGTTACCCTGGGCCGCATTTTCAACGTCTTGGGTGAACCCGTAGACGAACTGGGGGACGTAAGCCGTGAAGTTACCCAAGCCATCCACCGGGACTCTCCCAAGTTAACCGAACTGGAAACCAAGCCCTCCGTTTTTGAAACCGGGATTAAGGTGGTTGACCTGTTGGCACCCTATCGTCGGGGCGGAAAAGTCGGCCTCTTTGGCGGTGCGGGTGTGGGCAAAACCGTATTGATTCAAGAACTGATCAATAACATTGCCAAAGCCCACGGTGGTCTGTCTGTGTTTGGTGGCGTGGGTGAGCGCACCCGCGAAGGGAATGACCTCTACCAAGAATTCAAAGAATCTGGGGTTATCAACGAGCATGATATTTCCCAGTCCAAAGTGGCCCTAGTCTACGGTCAGATGAACGAGCCCCCCGGAGCCCGGATGCGCGTGGGTCTGTCTGCCTTGACCATGGCGGAATACTTCCGGGATGCCAACAAGCAAGACGTACTACTGTTCATCGACAACATTTTCCGGTTCGTACAAGCGGGTTCTGAAGTCTCTGCCCTTCTGGGTCGGATGCCTTCTGCGGTAGGATACCAGCCCACCCTGGCCACGGAAATGGGGGCACTGCAAGAGCGGATCACCTCCACCACCGAAGGTTCCATCACCTCCATCCAAGCGGTTTACGTGCCTGCGGACGACTTAACCGACCCCGCTCCCGCCACTACCTTTGCTCACTTGGATGCCACCACCGTATTGTCCCGTGGTCTAGCCTCCAAAGGGATTTACCCCGCTGTGGATCCCCTCGACTCTACCTCTACCATGCTCCAGCCGGACATCGTAGGTGCAGAACACTATGACACCGCCCGCGCCGTGCAATCCACCCTGCAACGGTACAAAGAACTGCAAGACATTATTGCCATTCTCGGTTTGGATGAACTGTCTGAAGAAGACCGTTTAACCGTTGCCCGCGCCCGGAAGATTGAGCGGTTCCTGTCTCAGCCCTTCTTCGTAGCAGAAATCTTCACCGGTATGTCTGGGAAGTACGTGAAACTGGAAGACACCATCAAAGGCTTCCAAACCATTCTGCGCGGTGAAGTGGATGATCTGCCAGAGCAAGCCTTCTACCTAGTGGGAACGATCGAAGAGGCTAAGGAAAAAGCTGAAAAGCTGAAAGCTGAAGCCAAGTAGTCTTAGGGGATAGGGGACAGGTTACAGGGTTGAGTTTTGAATTATGAATTATGAATTATGAATTTTCAATTCTTAATTCTGACTATAGATTTAACTCTGTTTCCTAACCCCTGTTCCCTAACCCCTACCCCTCTTCTTATTCAAACCATTAGCCCACAACAACTATGACTTTAACCGTTCGTGTAATTTCTCCTGATAAAACCGTGTGGGACAGTCCTGCGGATGAGGTGATTCTGCCTAGCACCACTGGTCAATTGGGTGTGTTAAGCGGTCACGCTCCTCTTCTGACTGCCCTGGATATTGGTGTAATGCGGGTTCGGGCTCAAAAAGACTGGCAAACGATCGCCCTGATGGGTGGTTTTGCTGAAGTGGAAAACAATGAAGTGACCATTTTAGTGAATGGTGCCGAGGCTGGCTCGAACATTGAGAAAGAGAAAGCCCGTGTAGAGTTTGAATCGGCTCAAGAACGTTTTGATAACACTTCCGCAGACGATCGCCAAGCCCGTATTCAAGCCACCCAAGCCCTCAAGCGTGCCCGTGCCCGTTACCAGGCTGCTGGTGGACTTATTCCCTAGATACCCTCCCTCTCCCAAATCTCTCAAATAGGGCGAGGGGAGTAAGAGCTTGAGAAAGCCTGAAAAAGCCTGAAAAATAGAAGGGACGATCGCCTTGTTGATAGGTCGATCGTCCCTTTTTTTGTGATATGAGGAGGTTGGATTTTAAGCTAAATTTTCCCGCAGGCAACGGGGGACTTTTTGCACGGATTTCCAGGAATAGGTTAAAACTGAGGGTGCGTCAACACTGGAGGCTAAGATGGTTCGGGATCTACGGGGATTTTTAAAACTATTGGAGGAGCGGGGCCAACTCCACCGCGTTAAAACGATCGTTGACCCGGATCTGGAAATTGCGGAAATTGCTAATCGTCTCTTGCAGGGGGGCGGGCCAGCGCTGCTGTTTGAGCAGGTCAAAGGCTCTCCCTATCCGGTGGCGGTGAATGTGATGGGGACGGTGCAGCGCATTTGTTGGGCCATGAATATGGAGCATCCCCAAGAGTTGGAAACCCTGGGGCAAAAACTGAGCTTACTGCAACAACCTAAGCCCCCTAAAACCCTCGGCCAAGCGATCGATTTTGGTAAGGTGCTGTTTGATGTGGTCAAAGCTAAACCCCTGCGAGACTTTTTGCCCCCCTGTCAGCAGGTGGTGATTCAAGAGCCGGATCTCGATCTCAATCAAATTCCCATGATTCGTCCCTATGCGGGGGATGCGGGCAAAATTATTACCCTGGGGTTGGTCATTACCCGCGATTGTGAAACGGGGATCCCCAATGTGGGGGTCTATCGGCTGCAATTGCAATCCTCAAAAACCATGACCGTCCATTGGCTTTCGGTGCGGGGGGGGGCGAGGCATTTACGGAAAGCGGCGGAGCGAGGCAAAAAGTTGGAAATAGCGATCGCTCTGGGGGTGGATCCCCTAATTTTGATGGCGGCAGCTACGCCGATTCCGGTGGATTTATCGGAGTGGCTCTTTGCGGGCTTGTATGGGGGACAAGGGGTGACCCTGGCGAAATGTAAGACCTTGGATTTGGAAGTGCCCGCTGATTCGGAGTTTGTTTTGGAAGGGACGATTACCCCTGGGGAAGTGTTGCCAGACGGGCCGTTTGGGGATCACATGGGCTACTACGGCGGGGTAGAAGATTCCCCCTTGGTGCGGTTCCACTGCCTGACCCATCGCCGCAATCCGGTGTATTTAACCACCTTTAGTGGTCGGCCCCCCAAGGAAGAAGCGATGATGGCGATCGCCTTAAACCGCATCTATACCCCAATTTTGCGTCAACAGGTGCCAGAGATTCGGGACTTTTTCCTGCCCATGGAAGCCCTGAGCTACAAAGCAGCTATTCTGTCCATTAAAAAAGCCTATCCGGGCCAGGCGCGGCGGGCTGCCATGGCTTTTTGGACAGTGTTACCCCAATTCACCTATACCAAATTTGTGATTGTGGTGGATGAGGATGTGAATATTCGGGATCCCCGTCAAGTGATTTGGGCCCTGTCCTCCAAGGTGGATCCCTGTCGGGATGTGCTCATTGTGCCGGAAACCCCCTTTGATACCCTAGACTTTGCCAGTGAGAAAATCGGATTAGGGGGACGCATGGCGATCGATGCAACGACGAAAATTCCCCCGGAAACCGATCACCCCTGGGGCGATCCCCTCACCTCCGATCCCCAAATG
>DALYGI010000015.1:0-3170 GCA_031971595.1 Prochlorotrichaceae cyanobacterium CTOTU29312 | reverse complement strand
TCCCCCGGAAACCGATCACCCCTGGGGCGATCCCCTCACCTCCGATCCCCAAATGTCTCAACAGGTCGATCGTCGTTGGGCGGAGTATGGCTTGGCGGGGCTAAATTTGACGGAGGTGGATCCCTCAGCCTTTGGCTACGATCTTAAATTGGTCAATATCAGTGGCTATTAAAAGCGGAGCGTTAGGGTTAAATCGACTTCTTTCCGGTAACGGAAATAACCATTGAATGTAATCATGGGTTTGCTCTAACCATTGATAGTCCTGTTGCCAGATAAAACTGAGGGTTCTGCCCCGATTATCTGGCGCAATCTGCAAATAAAATTCCAGAATTTGAGACATCTAGTACATTAACCTTGAACCCTTTAACCCACAACAAAATTCACTAATTTACCCGGCACAACGATCGTTTTCTTGATGGTTTGATCGCCAATATAGCGCTGGGCCAGATCGGATTCCCGTGCCAGTTGCTCTAAGGTGGCCTTATCTGCTCCGGCAGGAACCTGGATTGTGCCCCTGGTTTTGCCCATAATCTGAATCACCAGCGTAATTTCATCCACTACGAGGGCACTCCGATCGCACTGGGGCCAGGGTTGTCGGTGAATGGATGTGGTTCCCCCTAGGCTTTGCCACAGTTCTTCGGCAATGTGGGGGGCAAAGGGCGCGAGAAGTTTCACCAGGGTTTCGATCGCTTCCCGGTACACCCCAGAGGCAAGGATGGATTCAGAACTCTTGCGGGCATCACCGATCGCGTTGCTGAGTTTCATTGACTCCGACACGGCGGTATTCAGTTGATAGTCTTCCTCTAGATCTTCCGTGATGGCTTGAATAGCGGTGTGGATGGCCCGGCGCAGGTCTTTCTCGGCTTTAGCTAGGGTTTCCGGCGCGGTCTGGGGTTTCTCCGTCACGTCATCCCGGATCCCGTAATCCATCACCAAGCGCCAGACCCGGTTCAAAAAGCGGAACTGCCCTTCCACGTCCGCATCATCCCATTCCAAATCCTTCTCCGGTGGGGCTTTGAAGAGGATAAACATCCGGGCGGTGTCTGCTCCGTACTTCGCTAGCACAGACTGAGGATCCACGCCGTTGTATTTAGACTTGGACATTTTTTCGTAAAACACTTCCAATGGATCGCCGGTTTCCGGATCCCTGGGCTGGGTTACGTCCGTAATCTGGTCAACGGCAACATATTTGTTGGTTTTGGGGTTTTTGTAGGTCATCCCCTGCACCATGCCCTGGGTTAACAGGCGGGTAAAGGGTTCATCACAACTCACTAAGCCACAATCCCGCAGGACTTTGGTAAAAAAGCGGGCGTACAGCAGGTGCAAACTGGCGTGCTCAATGCCCCCCACATACTGATCCACAGGCAACCACTGATTCACCTTGGTCAAGTCCAGAGCCGCTTGGTCATTGCGGGCATCGGCAAAGCGCAGGAAGTACCAGGAGGAATCCATAAAGGTAGCCATGGTATCCGTTTCCCGGCGGGCGGGCTGCTGGCAACAGGGACAGGGCACCTGTACCCAGTCCGTCATCTTGGCCAAGGGAGAGGGGCCCCGACCGGAAAATTCCACATTCTCTGGCAACAACACCGGCAAATTCTCTTCCGGCACTGGCACCACCCCACAGGTGTCACAGTGAATCATGGGAATGGGCACCCCCCAGTACCGCTGTCGGGAAATGAGCCAATCCCGGAGGCGATAGTTAGACTGGGCTTCTCCCTTGCCATTGGCCACCAAAAACTCGATCGCTTTGTCCACACTTTGCCCCAGCCCTTTGCCCGCAGTCACCCCATCCAACGGGCCCGATCGCACCATCACCCCTTCTCCCGGCCAGGCCGCCGTCATCGTTTCCCCATCTAGCAAGCCTTGTTCATCCTCCGGCTGCACCACCACCTTCACCGTCAGGTTAAACTTCCGCGCAAACTCAAAATCCCGCTGATCGTGGGCCGGTACCGCCATAATTGCCCCCGTGCCATAGCCCATCAGCACATAGTCCGCAATCCAGATGGGGATTTTTGCCCCATTAACCGGGTTCACCGCATAGCTGCCCGTCCACACCCCCGTTTTTTCCCGATCCTCCGCCGTGCGATCGATTTCACTCTTCGCCGCTGCCGCTGCCTGGTAGGCCAGCACCGCCTCCCGACACTCCGCCGTAGTCAAACCCTCCACCAGGGGATGCTCCGGCGACAAGACCATGAAGGTCGCTCCCCAGAGGGTATCCGGGCGAGTGGTAAACACGGGCAACTCCTCCCCCGCCTCCGTGGTAAAGACTACCCGCGCCCCCGTAGACTTGCCAATCCAGTTTTCCTGCATCACCCGCACCCGATCGGGCCAGCCCGTCAGTTGTTGCAAATCCTGCAATAACTCTTCCGCATACGCCGTAATCTTCAAAAACCACTGACTCAGGAGCTTCTTCTCCACGATCGCCCCCGATCGCCACGATCGTCCCTCCCCATCCACCTGTTCATTAGCCAGCACCGTCTGGTCAATGGGATCCCAATTCACCGCCGCCTCTCGACGGTAGGCCAACCCCCGCTGATAGAACTGCAAAAACAGCCACTGCGTCCAGCGATAGTAGTTCGGCAGACAAGTAGCCACCTCCCGATCCCAATCGTAGGAGAGCCCTAACTGCCTCAACTGCTCCCGCATCTGAGCAATATTTTGGATCGTCCAAGCCGCAGGGTGAATCCCCCGATCGATCGCCGCATTTTCCGCCGGTAGCCCAAAGGCATCCCAGCCCATGGGGTGTAGCACCCGAAACCCCTGCATCCGCTTCACCCGTGCGATCACGTCAGTAATGGTGTAGTTGCGGACGTGACCCATGTGCAGATTCCCGGAGGGGTAGGGGAACATAGACAGGGCATAGAACTTAGGCTGAGTGGTCTCCTCCGAAGTCGCATCCAGTTGTTCGCGCTGCCACTGGGCTTGCCATTTCGGTTCAATCTCGGCTGGGGTGTAGGGGCTCGTCGGGTTTTCCACGGTGAACAGATGAAACGCAGGTTATCGCGCTCTATTGTGGCACAGGTCAGGCCGTCCCGGAATCGGGTTTTCTGGAAAAGAGAAATCTTGTGATTAGACAGAAATGTGATAAAATCATCAAACTGAATGTGTACGCAGTGCTAAAATAAGAGGCTTACAAAAATGTAAATAGGTCAAGAAAAGTACTGGAGATT
>DALYGI010000014.1:17104-23585 GCA_031971595.1 Prochlorotrichaceae cyanobacterium CTOTU29312 | reverse complement strand
TTGAACGGTAGAAATAGGGTTTCAGACTTTAAAATAAAATGAGCGAACGATGAGTTTCCAGTTTATTTAATGCACGATCCTAAGTAACGGGAATTTAGGGAATGAACACTGGCAACAATTTTTCCAGAAGTTAGCTAGAGGCACTCGTATAAAACCGGAGGGCAAACCGCCAAAACCGATTGGATACCCACAGCAAAACGATCGCTAGTACCCCTGCTCCCACAATCCAAGACATTACGGGCTTTCCTAAAAGGGTTTGGGCGGGAACGGTGGTTAAAAAGGCCACGGGCACCACAAAGGTAAAGAAAAAGCGATACCCTGCGGGATAGGCCACTAGGGGAAATCTGCCTGCTTCCAATAGCCCCCGCAGAACTTCCGTGATGTTGTAAATTTTGGTAAACCAAATGCTGGTGGTGCCTAAAATAAACCAGAGACTATAGAGAATCACCACGCTAAAACAGACGGGGACAAACCCCAGGGCAAAGCGATCGAGGGGAACTCGTAGGCTGAAAGCCGCGTAGCACACCAAACCCAGCCCCAAAACCATATTGGGAATGCCCCAGGGAGAAAAGGTATAAGTCGAAAGCCAAAACTGGGCGCTAATGGGCTTGAGTAAAACAAAATCTAGGGTTCCTTTTTCGATATGTCCCACAATCCGGCTGATATTGGGGGCAAATACGGCCATGGACACCCCGTCCAAGAGGGTAAAAAAGCCCAGCACCAATAAAGCCTCTTGCCATTGCCAACCGGCCCAGCGCTCTTGCCCGTGGTAAAACAAAGACAACCCAAACAGACTTCCGGCAAAGTTGACCACACTGCTGAGGGTCGAGAAGAAAAAATTAACCCGATACTCCAACTCAGCCCCGATCGCCGCACTCCAAAAGCAGGACAGTAGCCGCCCATATCGATCGACAGAACTCATTGCACCTCCATGTTGACACTCGCGGCTCCAAAGGGACGCATCCAAGAAGATAAAATACTATTATCTATCACCTCGCTCTATGGCTTACAGCAATTTCACCACCATCAGCCAAGGGCAAACCACCGACCCACCCCTAACCCCTCCCAAGAGGGGAACCGGAGCACCCGCAGGATCGGAGTTTCCTCGGAATTTTGTAGGAATTTTCAGGAACTTGTGTCAATTTCAGATTCTGGTGATACAGTATGCTCAAAATTTTAGAGCAATTTTAGGGCAACCTTTGAGCGACACCTATGGATTTACAACCGACCCAACCCCTGCAAGCTGAAGTGAACCATTTGCGAGAAGAGTTGCAAATGCGGGATCAACTGGTGCAACAACTGTCTCAAGAACTCTTTCGGCTCGTGAAGAGCAAGGGAGAGGTGCCTGCTAGCGTAGATATGCCTGACTACCAAATGCTAGAGGTGCGGAAACTGCGGGAACAACTGCAAAGCGTGGAGGAGCAGGTTTCCTTTTACCAAGATCAGCTATCGGAACGGGATGGCGAGATTCACCAATTGCGCCAAAATGTCCAGGAACTCAGCGATCGTTCTCGAATGTTGGAGCAAGTGGTTCAAGAGTTGCCCACGGTCTACCGCCAAAAGTTTGCCGAGCGCCTAGAGCCCATTCGGGAGAAAGTCAACCAACTACAACGGGAAAATCGCCAACTGCACGCAGAATTACAAAGTGTGAGCTATCGTTTAGCGCTCCGCAACCGCAGTGTTAGCCATGTGGATTTACCCAGTTTTACACCCCCTAGGGTTGTGTTTTAGTTTTGAGGGTTGAGTTTTGAGTTTTTAGTTTTGAGGGTTGAGTTTTGAGTTTTTAGTTTTGAGGGTTGAGTTTTGAGTTTTTAACGTGACGTTTGAGACTCAAGACTCATGATAATCTAGGGTAATAATTAACCCGGAAATAATTAACCTGGAAATAGTTAACCTGAAAATAATTAACTGGGGAATAGTTAACTGGAGTTTGAATTGCAATCTTTAGAGCCATCTCTTAATATTCTGCTGACTGGGGCTAGTGGGTGCATTGGTCATTATGTGGTGGAGCAACTTTTAGCCTACACTTCCCATCATTTGTATGTACTGGTTCGCAATCCCAATAAGTTAAACGTAAACACACCTCCCTCCGATCGTTTGCATTGGATTGAGGGCAATTTACAGGATTTAACCGGTTTATCCTCTGTGATCCCCTCCATGGATTGGGGAATTTTGATGGCAACGGCTTGGGGTGATCCCACCGAAACCTATCATATTAATGTGACCCAAACGATCGCTTTAATAGAGCAATTGCTTAAGGCAAAATGTCAACATATTTTTTACTTTTCCACCGCTAGCATTCTCGATCGTTCTAATCAATTACTGCCCCAAGCCGAAGAACTAGGAACGGATTATATTCGCACTAAATATCAATGTTTCCAAGCCCTAGAACGATCGTCCTTTGCCGATCGGGTTACGGTCTTTTTTCCCACCTTAGTTTTTGGGGGAGATGCCCATAAACCCATTTCTCACCTCAGTTCAGGCTTACCGGAAGTAATGAAATGGTTATGGTTAATTCGGTTTTTGCGGTTGGATGCGTCCTTTCATTTTCTCCATGCCCAAGACATTGCCCAGGTGGTCTGTGGTGAACTAGAAGCAACCCGACAAACGATCGCCGCCAACACCCCACTAGACCCCTTACGCAAAGTTGTTTTAGGAAATCCCGCCGTTACCGTCCAAACTGCGATCGAGCAATGCTGTGCCGTCAAAAAAATACCCCTATTCCCCATAGGAATCCCCCTATCATTGTGGTTAGCCGATGTCCTAATTTGGCTTTTCCACATTCGCGTCGCCGCCTGGGATCGCTTTTGCCTCACCTATCGACATTTTACCTACCAAAATCCCATCAATCCGCGAAAATTTGAAAAACAACCCTATGCAGAAACGATCGCTGATTTGTTTAGGGAATAGGGAATAGTTTTGAGTTTTGAGTTCTTAATTATTAATTATTAATTATTAATTATTAATTCTCAATTCTTAAGACAAAGCGTTAACCCATCCGCTAAGGGTAATACACTCAGGCTGATTCGATCGTCTGTGATTAGTTTTTGATTAAACGATCGAATTGCTTCTGTTTGGGGATCTGTTACCTCTGGATCAATAACTCGGCCTGACCACAGGACGTTATCCACTAGAATTAATCCCCCCGATCGCAGTAGTTGTAAACTTAATTCGTAGTAGCGATCGTAGTTGCGTTTATCGGCATCAATAAAAACTAAATCAAAGGTTGCTGCTTCTCCCTGATCCAGTAAATATTGCATGGTTTCTAAAGCGGGTCTTAAATGAAATTCAATGCGATCGTTTACTCCCGCTGCTTCCCAATACCGCCGAGCGATCGTGGTTGCTTCTGGATCTTGATCGCAGGCGACTAATTTTCCGGTAGGGGGCAAGGCCAGGGCCATGGAGACACTACTGTAACCCGTAAAAACTCCGATTTCTAGAATTTTTTGAGCCTGAATGAGCTTGACTAAAAAAGCCATAAACTGTCCCTGCTCCGGCGCAATCTGCATCCGTTTTAAGGGATGGGTGGAAGTCTCTTCACGGAGGCGCTGTAAAACCTCTGGTTCCCGTAGGGAAATCTTCTGTAAATAGGTATAGAGTTCGGGGGTCAGACTCAGGGTTTCTAAGGTCATAATCGGTTTAGCAAAGAACGATCGCTATTATACGTCTAGCTTAGACCGTAACGATCGCTCCCAGGTGTTTCATCACTTGAAGGGTCTGGGCTAACCCGTCATCTTGATCCAGAATAAATTCCTTTGATTTGGCATAGTGGGGCGCTGTTCCCATCTGATACTTCAAGAATACAAAGCTGTGGCCATTGCTGACTAAACCATAGACAGGACGATCGGGATGGGGATTGGTTAGCATATAGGATAAAGCTTGAGGAATGCCCACTTTTAAGGAAAATTCTGCCCGTTTAGCTTCAATCACTAAAACCCAAAATCGTTCCATCAGCACCAAAACATCCATCCGCCCCCGAAGTTTAAGATTGCCTTCCTGGGTTTCAATCTCTACCGACGTTTCGGTGTCTACATAAAAAGGCGGCAAGAAAAAACCCGCTAAATCCAATAATGGGGAGATAATCGCCATTTTTACCGTGTTTTCCAACAGCGATCGTCTTTCCAAATTGGCGTAGGCTAACTGCACCCGCTCTAATCGTTCCCGCTCCGCGATCGTTAAGGGGGGGAAATTCTGCTGCCATTCATCAAAAAAATGTGCATCCGGTGCCAAATGCAAGTTAAAGTTTTGTTCCAGGTTGTAAAGGGTTACTCGTTCAATTGCTACGGTTTCCACCATGATCAGAACCACTCCCAAAGGCTGTAATTTTGACAAAAACGAGGGATAAATTATTAGCGGGCATTTCCTCTATTGTTGTTAGCTGAAAACCATGGGACACAGCGATCGTTTCCACCGCTTCTAAATTGCGTACCCCCCACTCAGGATTCTGGGAGCGGAGGAACTGATCAAAGGCTTCGTTACTAGGAGCAGTATGAACTCCACCCCGCTTAAACGGGCCATATAAATACAACACCCCACCGGGTTCCAAACAGCGCCCAGCCCCAGCCATCAAGGCTTCGCAACACGTCCAAGGGGTAATGTGAATCATATTAATGTTAACGATCGCCGTGAGGGGGTCTTGCCAGCCGGTCAGGGGCAGCGGTAAAGGAGACTGCTCTAGGGGCCAGATGGGTTGTTGCACATCCAACGCAATGGGGGGCCAGAGATTGGGGGAGGGGCTATGATCTCGCCAAGCGGCAATACTGGCCAGGGCAATGGGATCCACATCGGACGGAATCCACGATCGAGGTTGGAGGTGGGGAGCAAAGAACACCGCGTGTTCCCCCGTACCGCTAGAAATTTCTAAAACCGTACCCTGGGGCGGTAATACCCGCTGCAACAGCGCGAGAATAAACGATCGATTGCGCTCAGTAGCAGGGGCAAATTGACGGAAATCGGCAGTCATGGTTCTTGGGGCTAAAATTACCGCAGGGATCAGGGATCAATCAATGAAATGATAGGGGCAATCACCAGCATTTGCCATCAAAAGGATCCATTCCCGTAGAAAGGGTCAGAAAACCCATCCCCTAATATTCCCCATCCCCATTCCCATTCCCCATTCCCTACCCCCCATTCCCTACCCCCTACTGAGGCAACGATTCATTTTGATGATTACGAATCTCCCACGCCTGCTCCAATAATTTTGCCCATTTGCGCTGCACTTGGGTGAGGCTACACCCCATTTTCGTGGCGATCGTTGCTTCGGGAAGATGCTCTTGTTTGAGCTTTAAAATTTGCTTTTGCACATCTGTTAACTGGCTGTAAAAGGTTTCCCATTCCTGGGGCAATAAGCCCAAACAATGATCCACATCTGCCTCTAACCATTGATGCACCAATTCCCAGCGATGATTTAAAGCAAACCGTAATAAATGATACTTAAACCGCTGTTGCAGATAATCCCGCTGGCGGGGGGTCAGGCCTAACCGCCGCTCAATTTCTGGGGTGGGTAAGTCCAAGAGCCGCAACCGAAAATACTCCGCACAATCGGGCTGCTTTCGCTCTTCCAAATAGTCCAGCACTTCCTTAACCACCTTTTGGCGCAGGTTATCATCCCCCATTTCTTGCTCCTGAGCCACCATTTGCTCCCGTACCCGTTGCAAAGGAGCGATCGTTCTGCTCTCTCCCTCTTCTGGAAGGGCCCCCTCCGCCGCCTGATCCAGATCCACTAGAGTTTCCGGGGGTTGCTGATTGGCAAAGGTCTGGGCCCGCAAAATAACTAACTGTTGACTACGGGCACGGGGCAGGGTAATGCGGCGCTTAGCATAGCGCTCGGTAAAGGCCATGTATTCCACAAGCTCCAACAAACTCCGGGGCTGATAGGTCTGCTCCAGATGGGCTTCCCGGCGCAGCGCGTTCAGAGATTCAATGTAAAATCCTTGGAGAAAATCCTCGATTAACACTAGGCGCTGCTGGTAACTCGCATGACTACTGTGGCGGGCAATGTAGCGATAAATCACCGCACTCAGGGTACTGTGCAATTCCAAACGACCATGGCGAGAGCCCAAGCGATAATACTTAAGACACTGTTGCAACCGATGCCGCGCCAAATTTAAAACCCACGTCCCAATTTCCCCGGAAGACTGAATCCGATCGCTCTCGGTACAAATTCGGTTCACTTCCTCCGTTAAATGCTCCGCAACAATTCGGCAATGGGTTGCACTGGCTTTTGTATGGTGGCAAAACTCATGGTATAGCCACTCAAAAGTCTCATTCACACCGGCATCCTGATCCACAGCATCCTGACCCACAACTAACCCATAGCAGTAGATAAAAAACCTAACGGGTTGCCTGCAATGTCCCGTCTCGGAGGTAAGTCCACCGGATAAAACGTATGATTTCCGTATTATTGCCGATAGACCATGCCATTTTATCCTATTGTACCCTGGCCAGGGGTGGGATTTCCCCTTGCTGAGGTTTTGTAGGC
>DALYGI010000014.1:0-17004 GCA_031971595.1 Prochlorotrichaceae cyanobacterium CTOTU29312 | reverse complement strand
ATCCTATTGTACCCTGGCCAGGGGTGGGATTTCCCCTTGCTGAGGTTTTGTAGGCATTCTCATTGGGAAATCTAACTGTACGTCCGGTGCCCCCGTACCCGCCCTAGTGTGACGTTCCTAGAGCAATACCTGAATCGCGGCAAGAATTAGCCCTATTCATTAAGATTAGAGAAACTAGAGCCACCTGGTTTTAGAGGTTTAGAACTACAGGTTTAGAGCCACAGGTTTAACTATGCATTGGGTCGAAAGCTTTTCCATGGCCACCCGCGCCCTCGCGGCCAATCGCCTACGCACGACTTTAACCATGTTAGGAATCATCATTGGCAATGGTTCCGTCATCGCCATGATTGGCATTGGCCAAGGAGCCCGTCAACTGGCCGCAGATGAATTTCAATCCCTCGGCCCCAATGTCCTGTTTGTGGTACCGGGCAATCGTCAGCGGCGGCGCATTTCCTTTGAAATCCCCCCCACCCTCGTCCTCAGTGATGCCGAAGCGATCGCCACCCAGGTACCCAGTGTTAAGGAGGTGGCCCCCCAAATTAGTGGTCGGGAAGTGGCCAGCTATCGGGGTAATAATGCCTCTACCCAAATTTTAGGGGTGACCCCCAGCTACCTCACGGTGCGGAGCTTTGATGTAGCCCAGGGCCGCTTTATCAGCACCTTAGACCTAAAACGCAATGAACGAATTGCCGTCCTCGGCTCGGAACTCGCCACTAAGTTATTCCGTACCGAAAACCCCCTCGGCAAAAACCTCCGGGTCAAAGGAGTTTCCTTTCAAGTGGTGGGGGTCATGCAGCCCAAGGGCGCTTTTTTAGGCACGAACCAAGATGACGCGGTGTTTATTCCCCTCACCACCATGGCCAACCGGATCCAGGGGCGCACCTCCCCCTACGGCACCCAGTTGAGCTTTATTTCCGTTTCCGCTGTGGATGAGGAAAGTATTCGGGCCGCTGAGTTTCAAATTACTAACCTGCTGCGCCTCCGTCACAAAATTTCTGGGGAAGATGATTTTGAAGTGAGTACCCAAAAAGATGTGTTGCAAATCGTCGGCACTGTCACCGGAGCCCTCACCCTACTCCTGGCCGCCATCGCCGCCATTTCCTTACTGGTGGGGGGCATTGGCATCATGAATATCATGCTGGTCTCCGTATCGGAACGTACCCAGGAAATAGGACTCCGCAAAGCGATCGGAGCCAATGGGGGGGATATTCTCTCGCAATTTTTAATTGAAGCGGTTATTTTATCCGCCCTAGGGGGTATCCTGGGCACCAGTTTAGGCATTGGCGTGGTTTACCTAGCCGGAACCCTAACCCCCCTCAAAGCCAGTATTTCCTTACCGGCCATTGGGTTAGCCGTAGGAGTCTCCGGGGGCATTGGTCTGATCTTTGGGGTCTTACCCGCCCAACGGGCCGCCCAACTCGATCCGATCGTTGCCCTCCGTACCGCATAAGGCCAGGGAAAAAGGTCAGGGAAAGACTCTTGGCCAGTTGAGTAGAGAACGTATTAGAATAGACCTACAGAATAGGTACCGCGCATGGTTTTTAATTCCGACTTCTTTAGTGGCCCAGAGATCGAAGAGCAAGAAGATCTTAATCCCCTGCTCCAATATCTTCAGCACCAGCCCCCTGAGGTCTTATCCAGGGTTGCTAAGTCTGCTAGCCCTGAGATCAAAGAAATTATTTCTCAAAATGTCCAAGGGCTGTTGGGAATGTTGCCCTCGGAGCATTTTAACGTCCAAGTGGTCACCAACCGCGAAAATCTGGCCGGGTTATTAGCCTCCGCAATGATGACGGGCTACTTCCTGCGGCAAATGGAGCAGCGCATGGAATTAGATGCCCAGATTTTTGGACTAGACTTTGACACCCCTGAAACTTGAGCCAGATGGAGCCAGCTAGACATCACCGCGATCATTCACGATCGTTTTTGAGGTTGTTTTCGAGGTCGTTAAGGTATCGCAGCAACTAAAAAACACGGCAAAATACTACTTTCTTGCGGATTCCTGTGGGGATGCGCTGAAGAATCAAAACAGCGAGGGACACTCAGCCCAGAGTGATTTTCCTTCCTTGCTAACCTTGAGAAGCCAGGATTTCCCACCTTTGGGATAGAATCTGGGAGAGCATCTTACATGCCCATCCCTTCAAAAACGGCCTGCTTTTCTGAAGCCTAAACCCGCTATACTGAGTTACTCAGGGTGGGTTTGTCTATATTTTTATCTATCTTTCAGGGGCTATGCGACAAGAACCGATTCCCTCTCCCAGTGAACCCATGCAGTACCGGGCGATCGGGCTGGTACGTGGAAAATATGTTCCTTCGGAGGAACAACTGAGTTCCGGGCACTTAGTCACCGCTGAAGGTGGCCGCATGGAGGCCATTCTTCTCGGACGAGTCCTCAGCTTAGTCAAAAATCATTTAGAACTGGGGGAAGAACACCTTTGGGTGGTCTATCCACGCACCCAGGATGTCAAAAGTAAAAAACCTCGGCGGCCCACGGAGGAAGCCCCTCCCCCAGAGCTTCGTTTTCAAATTGTTGGGATTTGGGAGCCTGAAACCCTCCATCCCCTTTTAGAAGAGGAAGAGACCGACGTTGAAGAGCCTGCTCCAGAAGAGCCCAAGCTAATTAAACCCATGCGTCCGTCCTTACCCAGCACTGCTCCCGATCCTGTCGAGCGGAGTATTGAGGATGGCTATTTCTCCGTGCGGGGGGAAGTGATTTTCTATGCCAGTGATAAAAATCGGCTGATTGTCAAAATTCAGCAGTTAAACCGCAAAAATCCCGACCAGCGACGAGACTTTAAGGTACATCTCTTTGGCAGCGTGGAGCAGGAGCGAGTTCTCCACCATTTCTGGGATTTTCAAGTCCAGCGTCAAGAAGGGCGCTTAGTTGTGATTACTGCGGACTGCATTGGCCCCATGCCTCCCCAACGTCGTAAGAAAATGGTCGGTAACCGTAAGCCCTTCCGGGGCGGGGGTTCCAGCAGCGGCACAGGCAGCAATCGTCCTCAACGATCGGCTTCGGGGACTCCTGTTCCTCGTCCTAAGCCTAGCCTAGCCAATCCCCGCCCTGACCTTACCCCCTAAGGATTTCTAGGGTTCTTGAAGAAACGCCTGATACCGATCGCAGAGGGCCGGTACTGCCGCCTCATAGAATTGTTTCCCCTGTTCCGGGGTGGCGAGTCCGGGGTTGGATCCTATGCGTCCGTCGGGGTAGCGCTGGCGAAAATCTTGAGCGCTGTAGATGCCGCTACCCTTCGGGGCGATCGGGGGGCTGAGTTCCACGGTCTTAATGGCCTCTGGGTAGGCATATTGGGTTAGGGCCACCTCACTGGGGGTGGCGTGGGAACCCTCCGCCTCTCCATAAAATTCTTTGGCCAGGCGATAGACCTCCGGCAACATATACCAGTTAGACACTTCACAGCGGATGTCCACGGTTTCAAAACCAGCCAGGGTGGCTAAACGATCGTAGGTTTCCGCAAAAGCTGCCCTGAGGGTAGCCACATTGCCCCCATGACCATTAATAAAGAAGAAGCGCCGAAACCCACTGCGACTCAGGGACACCAAATAATCCCCAATCACCTGAATGAGGGTACTGGGTCGTAAGCTCATACTGCCCGGAAAGCCCAAATGATGTAAGGCCATCCCCACCGGGATCGTGGGGCCCACACAGGCATCGATCGTCTCTCCCACCCCCTTGGCCAACACCTCCGCACAAATGGCATCCGTGCCCATCAGCCCATTGGGGCCATGTTGTTCCGTCGAGCCAATGGGTAAAATAATCCCCGGCGATCGGCGTAAATAGCTTTCCACTTCGGGCCAGGTACTCAGGTGTAGCAGCATAACGTTGTTTTTTTAGGGATAGATTATACTTTGGCAGGCTTCTGTTGCTCCTGCTCTTGAGCCTTCAGCCATTGGTGATAAGCCCCTTCATCGCCACCAAAGGAACTGACCGAAACTTGGCGTTCAGACATTGGCGTGAGGGGGGCGTTGATAGGATTGTAGGTGCAATAGCAGATCACGATCATGTCGTACTTGCCCATGGGCACCTCAGGAGTATAGGTCTCAACCCGTGAAACCTCCCAATCGCTTTTCCGATAATGGGTGCTGTGGGCCTGTTGCTGAGAGTCATGAAGTGCATTGACGTGGACGAACTCCCTAGGGCGATAGCCCGGTTCAGGAATAGGTTTATCCGACGAATCCCAATGCTCTGAAATAATCCAGGTTAAAGCTTGAGAGTGCTGTAGCTTCCGTTCTTGCCAGTGGGGATCTTCGCCTTCAGCTTGAAAAATGATGTACTTGTGCATTAGTGTTACTCCTCTTCCTGGAAAGGTTTTGGGAACTCGGTTTCACCTTCAAAAACGCAATCAACCTTAAAGATGGGGTCTTCCGGGGTTTCTTCGACTTTAACCAATGCCCATCCGTATTTGCGCTCCATCTCTTTGCAGTAGTCTTTGTTAACGGCTGCATGACGAGAGACGTTCTCATCTTCGTCATACCTTAGTTTTGGCATACTTCGAGTTGCTCCTTGTTTTTAATGCGCTTGCTAGACTACGGAGAAGTCGCTTCGGTCGATCGGTTTACCCCTGCGGGCTTCATTATTTTATTCAAAGCGAACTACTGCATCATGCCTCACGAGCAGCAATCGTTAGGGCCGACTTAGCTCTTCATCATAAGAATTACTGATTTTTTAGTCAAAGTTTACAGAAGGCCCTGTAGAAACGATATAATAAGAGACCTTCTAGCGCAGGAGACCCGCCCATGTTACACCGCAAAATCTATCAGTTGCATGAAGATGAACGGGAAGTATGGATTTACTTGCGAGATCAGCAACGTTGGATTGAACGGGCAAAAATTCTCAATATTGAAGGAGATTTAGTCACCTTACGCTATGAAACCTATGAAGACGACGAATCTAGCTCTTGGGAAGAGATGGTACGCTTAGAAAGTATTGGTTCTGTGATGCAGCGCCTCTCCTGTGTACCAAAGGGTAATGTGGATCCCGTTATTTCTGAAGACTGCCCAGAGGCGGAACAAATCCGCAATCCCCATCCTGAGGCGGAGTAAGGACGCAGAATAAGCAGAAATAAGTAACGCAGCATATCCAGAGTCAACACCCTATGAGCTATGGCTTTTACCTGTACGGCATTTTCCCCGCTCCGGGCCCCCTAGGGCTGGAGTTGCAGGGGTTAGATCAACAACGGGTGGCAACCCATAGTATTGCTGATTTTGTGTTTCTCTACTCCTCTGCCCAGCAGGAGCGCTATCTAGCCAGTCGCAAAAACCTGATGGGCCATGCCCGTGTTCTGGAGGATGCCATGAGTGCGGGGTATCTGAATCATTTGCCTTTGCCCCTCAATCGCTTAATTTTTCAGACCTGGGAGGAGGTGGCCGCCCAAATTATTACCCCCTATCACGATCGTCTTCAGCAGTTGTTTCAACGCCTGGAGGGGAAACGGGAGGTGGGCTTAAAAATTTATTGGGATGAGGCCACGGAGCTAGAGGGCTTATTGGAGCACAATCAGCCCCTACGGCAGCAACGGGATCGCCTAGAGGGGCGGCAACTGTCTATGGATGAGGTGATCCGTATTGGCCAGGCGATCGAGGGGGCGCTGACCAGTCATCAATCCCAAATTATTGAGGCCTTTCAAACCCAGCTTAACCCCCTAGCGATCGAGGTGGTGGAAAACGAGTTACAAACGGAATCTATGATTTATAACTCCGCCTATCTGATTGATTGGGATCGAGAAGCGGAGTTTAGTCAGAGGGTTGAAAGTTTGGATCACCAGTTTGAAAACCGCTTACGGCTGCTGTACAACAATTTTACCGCCCCCTATAATTTCGCCTACCTTCCCACCGCATGAGCCTCAGTTCTCCCACCCCTGCCCTCCAGCGTATTCCCCCTTGGGTTAAGCGTCCGTTGGGTAAAGCCAGTGATTTATCGCGGGTTCAGCAGATTGTTAAACAGCGATCGATTCACACCATTTGCGAAGAGGGGCGCTGCCCCAATCGAGGAGAATGCTACGCCCAGGGAACGGCCACGTTTTTATTAATGGGCCCCACCTGTACCCGCTCCTGTGGGTTTTGTCAGGTGGATAAGGGCCATGCCCCCATGCCCTTAGATCCCCAGGAACCGGAAAAAGTGGCGGAAGCGGTGGCGCTCCTAGGGTTGCGCTATGTGGTACTCACCTCCGTAGCCCGGGATGACCTACCGGATCAGGGAGCCCAGTTGTTTGTGGATACCATGACCGCCATTCGCCGCCGAGCTAGGGAGTCCGCTGAGGTTCCCCAGATTAATATTCCCGAAAGTAATATTCCTCAAATTGAAGTCTTGACCCCAGACTTTTGGGGCGGCATTGCCGATCGTATTGAGGGGGCGAGAGTTCAGCGCGATCGTATTGCCACTATCCTTGGGGCGGAACCGGCCTGTTTTAACCATAATTTAGAAACGGTGGAGCGCTTACAGGGCAAGGTACGGCGAGGGGCCACCTACGATCGCTCTTTAGGGGTCTTAGCCACCGTCAAAGACTTGAATCCTCAAATTCCCACCAAATCCGGCTTGATGTTAGGCCATGGGGAAACGGAAGCGGAAATTCTGCAAACCCTAGGGGACTTACGATCGGTGCAGTGCGATCGGCTTACACTTGGGCAATATTTACAACCGTCTTTAGACCATCTGCCCGTGCAACGGTACTGGACTCCCCCAGAATTTGAACACCTAGGGGAAATCGCTCGATCGATGGGGTTCTACCAGGTACGATCGGGGCCGCTGGTGCGAAGCTCCTACCATGCAGGAGAGTAAGGTTATGAATTACATCACCTCCAGTAATTGCCTTCTTTACTGCCTGAGATCGTAGCCAAAGGGGAATCTTCCACCCCACCGTAGTAGCCCATCTGACGAGTTGAGTGGAGTTAGGCCGCAGTAACCTTTGTTCCAAGATCTCCAGCAGATTCAGCAGAATGTCCACTGCCAAAATACTTGGCTGTACAGGACGTTAAAAACACCGTCTGTTCCTCCTTCAAATTCAGTTCCGCCAACTGCGATCGGGTGAGATGGCCCATGACCTCATGCTCTGATTCACCATCAGACACCCGCATTTCCACCTGTACATCCCATCCCAAATGGACTAAACGATTCACCTTTGCACGAATAGAACCGGGTTGAGGGCGGGTGTGAATCTGAATATCGTGGGGACGAATGAAGAGATAATCTTGCCGTTGTTGCCACGGTGCAAAGACCCTAGAACTTGGCGGTACAACATTCACCGCACCAATAAAGCTCATCACAAAGGGGCTGGCGGGATGATCATAAACCTCCGCAGGAGTCCCCACCTGTTCAATGCGGCCCTGATTCATAATCACAATTTCATTGGCTACTTCCATCGCTTCTTCCTGATCATGGGTCACAAAAACCGTGGTGACATGAACCTCTTCATGAAGCCGTCGCAGCCAGGCCCGCAGTTCTTTCCGCACTTGGGCATCCAGTGCCCCAAAGGGTTCATCCAACAGCAACACTTGGGGCTGCACCGCCAAAGCCCGGGCCAGGGCTATCCGTTGTCGCTGACCGCCAGACAGTTGAGCCGGATAACGATCGCCTAGACCAGAGAGTTGAACTAAATCCAACAACTCATTGACCCGTGACTGAATTTGTTTGCGAGGATGCTTACGAATTTCTAAACCAAAGGCAATATTTTGACGAATGGTTAAATGTTTGAACAAGGCATAATGCTGAAATACAAAACCAATGTTGCGGTGACGTACATCTAAGTGAGTACTATCTTGACCGTTAATGCTGACGGAACCCGAATCGGGGGTTTCTAGCCCTGCAATCACCCGCAGCAGAGTAGATTTACCGGATCCCGAAGGGCCAAGCAGGGCCACTAACTGCCCCGTAGGAATGTCTAAGCTAACGGGATGCAGCGCGTGGAAATCGCCAAACTGTTTGGAAACGTTGTAAATGTTAATGCTCATGGAAATAGTTTTGAGTTAGGGAATAAGTAGGCCAGGCTAAATAAGGGGATCTATCAATGACGGCAGAATAGGGCTTTCAGCCGATTTAAAGCGCCCATTACTTTGTCTGATCTACTTAGGGAATAGGGAATAGTTTTGAATTTTGAGTTTTGAGTGTTGAATTAGGGAGTAGTTTGGAGTTTACGATCGTTTCCCACCTGGGGAAGAGTGGGTTGATTAGGGATTAGGGAGTAGTTAGGATATTACGAAGTACGAAGTTAACCTTACGATCGTTTCCCCTCTAGGGAGGGGTTAGGGTGGGTCAAGCTGTTGAGGTTAGAACTCAAAACTCATAACTCATAACTCATAACTCAAAACTCATAACTCAAAACTCATAACTACTCCCTACTTCCAATTCGACGTTCTAGGACTTCTTTGAGTATCAAGGTAACCAAAGCTAAGACCGCTAGAATAGTGGCAGACCCAAAGGCTGCTTCTGTTGCGTAGTTTTTGTAGGCTTGCTCCACAAAAATAGGCAAGGTCTGGGTTTGTCCGAGAATGCTGCCAGAAACCACTGACACTGCACCAAACTCTCCCATGGCTCTCGCGTTGGTTAGCAGTACGCCATAGAGAAGTCCCCAGCGAATATGGGGTAGGGTAATTCGCCAAAATACTTGCCAGTCACTTGCTCCTAAGGTATGCGCTGCTTCCTCTTGCTCCGTTCCCATGTCCTCTAATACTGGAATCACTTCCCGCACCACAAAGGGCAAGGTGACGAAGAGGGTCGCTAAAATCATGCCGGGCCAGGCAAAGATAATTTTGACGTTGATCGCTGTTAACCAAGGGCCTAGCCAGCCGTTACGTCCGTACAAAAGTACTAACATGAGCCCCGCAACGACAGGGGAAATGGCAAAGGGCAAATCGATCGTACTCAGGAGTAAGGCCCGCCCCGGAAAACGATGGCGGGCAATCACCCAGGCGGCACATAGCCCAAAGACTGTGTTAAGGGGCAAGACGATCGCTGCGATCAAGAGGGTTAACTGGACGGCTGCCTGGAGATCGGATGCCTGTAGTACCCCTATAAAAGGTTCAAAACCTTTATGAAAGGCTTCGTACAGTAAGGTGAGGAAGGGAATCAGTAGAACTAATCCTAGGTACAAAAGAACTACACTGATTAACAGAGTGGGCAGGCTACAGACCCTGTATAAAGCGGACTTTATAGGACTCTGAGCAGCATTGACTGGCAAAGAATTGATGGGTGGAGAACTAGAACGCATAGCGCTGACCCCACTGTTGCAAACGATTGATGAGCAACAACAATACCAGGGACACTAACAGCAACACCGTACCGATGACCGTTGCCCCTGCATAGTCATACTGCTCTAGGCGTTGAAACACTAGTACTGGTGCAATCAGGTCTTTAAAGGGCATTCCCGATGCTACAATAACCACCGACCCATACTCTCCGATCGCTCTGGAAAAGCCGAGGGCTACGCCTGTGAGGATGGGGGGGAGGAGGGGAGGAAATAATACCCGCCAAAAGGTTTGCCAGGGGGATGCCCCTAAACTCTGGGCTGCTTCTTCTAGCTCTGGTTCCATTTCTTGCAACACTGGCTGTAAAGTCCGCACCACAAAGGGCAGGGAGATAAAGACCATGGCTACAAAAACCCCTAAGCGGGTAAAGGCAATTTTGATGCCGAAGGGGGTGAACCATTGACCAATCCAGCCGTTCTCGCTGTAAACCGTTGCCAGAACGAGTCCCGCCACGGAGGTGGGTAGGGCAAAGGGTAAATCTAAGGCTGCATCTACCAGTTTTCGCCCTGGGAAGTTGTATCGAACTAAGACCCATGCCGTCAGGGTACCCATCACCCCATTAACCAATGCCGCCATCAACGCTGTACCAAAGGTAACGTTATAGGTAGACAAGGCGATCGGTAGGGTGGCAATACGCCAAAATTCTTGGGGAGGTAAGGTCAGGGATTGACGGATTAAGGCGACGATCGGTAAAAACAACATCACCGCCAGATAACTCCAGGTCACAATCCAGGGAATTGAAACGCGGAAAGCTTTAGGTGCATCAGATCCAGAGCGATCGAGGGATGGATGTAAATCGGCTTGGATGGAAGGCTGTTGCATGGACAAAATAGAATAAAGGTTAATGAATGTTGGCGGAAATTTTAGTACAGTGCGGTGTTGCAAAAATCGGAGATCTGTGTAGTAAGGTAAGGGAAGTACCCTTCTCCAGTAAATGATAAAGGTGACTCCCATGATTGCCCTTCCTCACTTTACCTACCGAACCCCCCAGGAATACCTAGACTGGGAAGCCCAGAATGAGTTTAAGCATGAATACTTAGATGGCGAAGTATATGCCATGACCGGGGGCAGCATTCCCCATAATTTAATTTCCTTAAATTTGGCATCGCTTTTGAAAAGCCATCTCCAGGGCAAGGGATGTCGGGTTTTTATGGCAGATGTTAAGGTCAAAGTTGCCTTAGCGAGTTCCTTTCACTATCCCGATGTGGTCGTGAGTTGCGACCACCGGGATCGGAATGCCATTCAATTTATTCAATATCCCTGTTTGATTATTGAAGTGCTGTCCTCTAGCACGGCGGGATACGATCGAGGTGAGAAATTTCGGCGTTACCGCCAACTACCTAGCCTCCAAGACTATGTTGTTGTGAAAACAAATAGTATGAGTATCGATCGCTTTTCTCGCACTGCCGATAGCCGATGGGAACTTTACAACTACGGTGAAGGAAATGTGGTGGAATTTCCCAGTATTCAGTGGCAAGGGGCGATCGATTTATTGTACGAAGATATTTCGTTTGAAACCCCAGAGTTCAATGCGGAAGGAAATGAGAGTGATCTCGAATCCCAGGTATAACCCTAAAAGGACTTACCGATGCGGGATTGCATTTGATCAAATGCGGCTCCATCTGCGAAAAATTTATCTTGGACTGCACTCCACCCCCCTAGATCTTTAACCGTAAAGAGCTTGGTTACGGTGGGATATTGACTGGCAAACTCTTGGGCAACCGTAGGCTCTACGGGACGGAACCCCACTTCCGCAAAGATGCGCTGGGCTTCAGGGGTAAAGAGATAGGCGGCAAAGGCTTCGGCTACTTCCCGCGTACCGTGTTTGTCTACATTGGCATCCACCACTGCCACGGGGTTATCAATAGAAATGTTGTAGTCCTGGGGAATGACATAGGGGAGGCTTTCTCCCTTACTTTTGGCCAACAACACTTCATTTTCATAGTTAATTAAAACATTGCCCTGACCCTGCTTAAAAAACACATCGGTGGCTTCCCGCGCATCCTTCGGCAAAATGGGAGTGTTCTTAAACACCTGATCCACAAAGGTTTGGGCTTCACTCTCCGACTTGCCACTTTGGGTCATACTGCCCCACAACGCCAGATAGTTCCAGCGGGCTCCCCCAGAGGTTTTGGGGTTGGTGGTAATCACCTGAATATCTGGGCGGACTAAATCACTCCAACCTTTGACATTGACCGAGGCATCTCGCATCACTAGGGCCGCAACGGATTGAGTGACGATCGATTCGTTGGGGAGTTCGGTTTCCCATCCGGGTTGAATCAGTCCAGCTTTCTCAATTTTTTGGGTATCTAAAGCCAGCGCTAAGCTCACCACATCCGCCTCTAAGCCATCAATCACCGCACGGGTTTGGGAGCCCGATCCGCCGTAACTTTGTTCAATGGTCACATCCTGCCCGGTTTTACTTTTCCAGTCCGCTACAAAGGCGGGAATGATTTTTTCGTAGGCGCTTTGAGTGACGGCAAAGCTTACTAACGTCAGATTAACGGGCTGGCCACCGCTAGAGGGTTCTGCCTGCCCTGAAACGTTAGCTTCTGGTGTTGCGGTACCTGGAGTGGGCTGCGATACGTCAGTTCCACTGCACCCGCCTACCGCAAATAGGCCGCAGGCAACCAAGAGCAAGGAACTAAAGGAGGTACGAGTCAAAACCATGTTCATAAGCAATTAAACCTCTAGACATCAAACCTTAAAGATCAAACCAAGGGGGCAAGGGTGTGGGTGGCATCAGGTGCAACCTTGACTTAAACTTGAGTTGAATTGTAATTCATTTGAAATTATTTTGCAACTCTTTCTGGCTTGTAGTTCATCTCAAGTCTATCTAGGTCTCAATTCAGCCTGAATGCAATCCATTTTCATGCCGTTCTGCGCTTTGATTGGGGTACAACGGTACAGTTCCTCTTGGCACCAGTCCTCACCTCGCCATGAAACAATCTCCTCCCACCTCCCCCGAAAACGATCGCAGCGGCAGCCCTTCTGTCCTAGAGGCCCTTCTGTCCAACTTTCTCTTCCAGGACTTTGCTCAAAGTACCCTGGAGGCGCTTTGTGAAGAGGTGCAGTTTTTAGAGGAGAAGTTATACTCCAATCGCCCGGTTTTTACGGCCTTTCGTCCCGGCGTACCCGCTGAATTCTTGTACCTGGTGGTGGATGGGGGGCCGGTCATTATTCGCAGTTCTCCCCTCGATCGCATTATTGCCCTCACCTATCCAGGGGGGTGTTTTGGGATGCGGAGCTTGCCCCTCAGCTATGGTTTAGTCTTCAAAGCCTTTCCCAGCCAAGTGGAGGCTTATAAAACCACGGATGTCTTAAAAATTCCCACCGCCAGCCTAGTCGGGCTCTACGAGACTCACCCGGAATTCCGCGATCGGTATCACTTACTCTTTGAACTGCGGGAAAAATTTCAATATCATCTGCTTAATTGCAGCACCTACCCGCCCCAAGCTGTGGCCACCCTATTGCGGGCATTGATTTATCAAGAGCGGGCTTTAGGGAAACAGCCGAATCAAAGCGGTACTTATTGCTTCGACTTAGCGATCGATGTGATTTCTAAGGTGACCCAATTGAATCACCGCACCATTGAACAGGTTCTCAAAGGAATGCAACAGGTAAACCTCGTGGCGGCAGTCACCGATAGCCCTATTCCCGGCGATTGGATTCAGGTAATTGATCCCGATGGCTTAAAAACGGTCTACAGTGCCACACGGGAGAAAGTGTCTTGGTGGCCCCTGCGCTAGTGGTTTAAATCTGTACCTCATTCCTCATTCTGATGTTTAAGTAATCAATTTGTTAAATTCTTGCACTAATACTTTCACTAATAAATGTACTGTTATTGCTGGCACAACCTCATCAAAAGTTGTAGAACTCAAAAAGTGTAGAACTCACCAAAGCTTATCAGGCTCACCACGGGACTCCTGAACAAATCCGAGACCAACACCCTCAATTGAGCCTCAGCCAAATCCACTCCGCCCTTGCATATTACTGGGATCATAAAGCCGCACTGGATACGGAAATGGAACGCCGCTTCCATGCTGCTGAAGCCATGCGCCATACTCTTGGTGACAGCCCGATCGCGTTCAGTTTGTGCCACTACCAATCCCATTTCTTCTTGATAAAAACCTTACTACACCGGTATTAGCGTTCTGAGCAATTTCCAGAAACCCTGACGCGGAGCGATCGTTCCGGGTTCAGATTCCTTGTAAAATAGGCCGGATTTATTGGAAAGAGTTGCTCCTATGCCCCGTCGTACCGATTTACGCAAAATTATGTTGCTGGGGTCTGGCCCCATTGTCATTGGCCAAGCCTGCGAGTTTGACTATTCTGGCACTCAAGCCTGTAAAGCCTTGCGGGAAGAGGGTTATGAGGTGGTGCTGGTAAATTCTAACCCCGCAACCATTATGACGGATCCGGAAATGGCGGATCGCACCTATGTGGAACCCCTCACGCCGGAGTTGGTGGCGAAGGTGGTGGAGAAGGAGCGCCCCGATGCGATTTTGCCGACGATGGGGGGGCAGACGGCGCTCAATACTGCCGTGTCCCTGGCGAAAATGGGTGTCCTCGATCGTTTGGGGGTGGAGTTGATTGGGGCGAAGTTACCGGCCATCGAGATGGCGGAGGATCGGCTGCTCTTTAAGGAAGCCATGGCCCGCATTGGGGTGCCGGTCTGTCCGTCGGGGATTGCTACGACCCTGGAGGAGGCGCGGGAATTGGCTCACCAAATTGGCTCCTATCCCCTGATTATTCGCCCTGCTTTTACCCTGGGAGGTACGGGGGGCGGTATTGCCTACAACCAGGAAGAGTTTGAAGCGATCGTGGCGGGGGGGCTAGATGCAAGTCCCGTCAGTCAGGTGTTGGTGGAGCAGTCCCTGCTGGGGTGGAAAGAGTATGAACTGGAAGTGATGCGGGATTTGGCGGATAACGTGGTGATTATCTGCTCCATTGAAAACCTCGATCCCATGGGGGTTCACACGGGGGATTCCATCACGGTAGCGCCCTCCCAAACCTTGACGGATAAGGAATACCAGCGCTTGCGGGATGCCTCTATTAAAATTATCCGGGAGATTGGGGTGGAAACGGGAGGCTCAAATATTCAGTTTGCCGTGGATCCCCAAACCGGTGACTATATTGTGATTGAAATGAACCCACGGGTGTCCCGCAGTTCCGCCCTAGCGTCGAAGGCGACGGGGTTTCCCATTGCGAAAATTGCGGCGAAGTTGGCGGTGGGCTATACCCTCAATGAGTTGACGAACGATATTACGAAGCAGACTCCTGCGTCATTTGAACCGACGATCGACTATGTGGTGACGAAAATTCCCCGCTTTGCCTTTGAGAAATTCCCTGGCACGGAGCCGGTACTGACCACCCAAATGAAATCCGTCGGGGAGGCCATGGCCATTGGTCGCACCTTCCAGGAGTCTTTTCAGAAAGCCCTGCGTTCCTTAGAAATTGGTCGGGCCGGGTGGGGCTGCGATCGGGAGGAAAAATTACCGAGCCTGCAAGAACTGAAACCCCAATTACGCACCCCCAACCCCGATCGGATTTTCCGCCTGCGTCAGGCCATGACCCTGGGAATGGCGGTGGAAGAGTTGTATGAGTTGACTTCTATTGACCCTTGGTTTTTAGAAAAGCTAGAGGACTTACTGGAAACAGAGAAGTTCCTGAAACGGCAGAAGTTAACGGATTTGACCGCTGAAAAAATGCTGGAAATTAAGCAGCAGGGATTTAGCGATCGTCAAATTGCCTTTGCCACCCGCACCACCGAGGACGAAGTACGGGCCTACCGCAAATCCCTAGGCATTCTGCCCACCTACAAAACCGTAGATACCTGCGCCTCGGAGTTTGAAGCCTATACCCCCTACTACTACTCCGCCTACGAATCCCCCACGGAAGTGATCGATGGGGATAATCTCACCGTGATCCATCCTGAGTCTGAAGTGAAGCCCTCCGAGCGGCGCAAGGTGATGATTTTGGGGGGTGGCCCCAACCGCATTGGTCAGGGGATCGAGTTTGACTACTGTTGTTGTCATGCCTCCTTTGCCCTGCGGGAAGATGGGTTTGAAACCATTATGGTCAACTCCAACCCGGAAACGGTTTCTACAGACTATGACACCAGCGATCGGCTCTACTTTGAACCCCTGACCAAGGAAGATGTGCTAAACATCATCGAAGCGGAGAAACCGGAAGGGGTCATTATCCAGTTTGGCGGTCAAACCCCCCTGAAATTAGCGGTGCCTCTGCAAACCTACCTGGATAACCCACCGGAGCCTATTCCCACCAAAATTTGGGGAACCTCCCCCGACTCCATCGACACCGCCGAAGATCGGGAGCGGTTCGAGAAAATTCTCCACGAACTGGAAATCCTCCAACCGCCGAACGGCATTGCCCGGAGCTACCAAGAAGCCCTCAGCAGTGCCAAGCGGATTAGTTACCCCGTGGTGGTGCGTCCCAGTTATGTACTGGGGGGGCGGGCCATGGAAATTGTCTACTCCGATGCAGAACTGGAACGGTACATGAAAGAAGCGGTACAGGTGGAGCCGGATCACCCGATTTTGATTGATAAATTCCTAGAAAATGCGATCGAAGTGGATGTGGATTCCCTCACGGATGCCACGGGGGAAGTGGTGATCGGCGGAATTATGGAGCACATCGAACAGGCGGGGATTCACTCTGGAGACTCGGCCTGCTCCTTGCCCACGGTGTCTCTGCCGGAGCCAGTGTTAAGCGTGATTCGAGATTGGACAGTGAAATTAGCCAAAGCCCTCAAAGTGGTGGGGCTGATGAACATTCAATTTGCGGTGCAAAACGATCAGGTGTACATCCTCGAAGCCAACCCCCGCGCATCCCGCACCGTGCCCTTTGTGTCTAAAGCGATCGGCGCTCCCCTGGCGAAACTGGCCTCTCGTCTAATGGCGGGGCAAACCTTAGCAGAATTAAACTTTACCCATGAACTGATCCCGGATCACATTGCGGTGAAAGAAGCGGTTCTCCCCTTCGATCGTTTTGTGGGCACCGACGTAATCCTCGGCCCGGAAATGCGATCCACCGGGGAATGTATGGGCATCGACAAAGACTTTGGCCGAGCCTATGCCAAGTCCCAGTTAGCGGCCTCCCAACGCTTACCCCAAACGGGAACTGTCTTTGTTTCCATTAACGATCGGGAGAAAGAAGCGATCGTCCCCGTCGTCAAAGAATTTCTGGAACTAGGCTTTAAAGTGGTGGCCACCATGGGAACCCGCCGTTTCCTCTGGGAGCAGGGCATTACAGTGGATCTGATGCTCAAAGTCCACGAAGGTCGGCCCCACATTCTGGATGCCATCAAAAACCAGCAAATTCAGTTAATTATCAACACCCCCATCGGCAAAGCCGCCCAAGTAGACGATCGCTCCATCCGCCGGACAGCGATCTCCTACAAAATCCCCACCGTCACCACCGTGGCAGGGGCCAGGGCCACCGTAGCCGCCCTGCGGGCCCTGAAGGAGCATACTCTGGAAGTTGCGCCCCTCCAGGATTATCACAGCGTCTAGAAAAGCGGGGTTATAGCGGGAATACATCAGGAAAAGTCGGATTTCTGGTGTATTCCATCTTGCCCTCACCGCCCGTTAAGCGAAATAGATGAAAATAGAATCGGCTGGTTTCAAAATGGCGTTTTGGGCGCATAAAAGAGGTAAAGATTTAATTAATAATTAATAATTAGTAATTAGTAATTACTCATGGTTCGCTAAAAATCGGAAAAGCCTA
>DALYGI010000013.1:16801-23587 GCA_031971595.1 Prochlorotrichaceae cyanobacterium CTOTU29312 | reverse complement strand
CCCAATATTGGCGATAACCTTGACCTAGGCACCGCCCAGCGCGTTCCCCGGCTTGTCCTGCGGGATGCCCCTGCGCGGGAAGTCCTCTCCTTGTTAGCCCGCGCCGCAGGGTTAAACCTGGCGTACATTGGGGGAGATGGGGCAACCGCCGCCGCACCCGCAGCTACCACAGCAGGCACAGAAGGAGCAACGGCCTCCGCTCCGATCGTATCCGGGAGTGAAGGGCCCACTATTACCCTCGATATTGAAAATGAACCGGTGCAAGATGTTTTCAACTATGTGCTGAAGTTGACCCAATTAGAAGCCGTTCGTCAGGGACGAACCATCTTGGTGGGGCCAGAACTGCCTCAAGATACTCGTAATACCATTATTCGATCGCTGCGAATTAACCAGACTGATGCAAGTACCGTGGCTGGATTTCTGAGTGCTCAAGGGGCTGAAACCCAGCGTGTTATTACTAAAACAACCCGAACCGAAGAAGGAACCGGAGTAGACAAACGCATCCGAGAAGAAACCACCACAACGATCGAGCCATTAGCAGCAAGCACCACCAGCACCGGAGCCCCCTTAACCTTACAAGGACTGTCAATCGTCACCGACGATCGCCTGAACTCTGTTACTTTGATCGGGGAACCGTCCTTAGTTGAACTGGCAACTTCCCTCACTCGTCAACTCGATCTCCGGCAGCGTCAAGTTGCAGTTAACGTCAAAGTCATAGACGTAACCTTAGACAATAACTCCAGCTTTACCTCTAGTTTCTCCTTTGGCATTGGAGATGATGCCTTTATTTCCAGTGACGCGGGGAATGCTGCCGTCAACTTCGGTGAGCTAGATCCTGCAGGCGAAGGATTTAGTGGAGTTGACGGTCCTGTGAGTCGTCCAGTCATTGATAATCCTTACCTTAACGTGCCGGTCGGTATTAATTTCGACCAGTTTTCTAACGTACCATCTGCCCCTGGACAAGGGATTCAAATTATTAATAGTTCAACTGGACAAATTGTTGGTGAAATTCCGACTAGTGGTGGTATCTATTCCGGCAGTTCCTTCCTCACCAGTAACGGCTTGCAAACAGTCCAGACTGCTGCTCCGGGAGGCTTTCAGACCATTCAGAATATTACACAGGGGGCACCAGGATCACTAAGGTTTACGGATACTAATGCTAATGGAGTTTTTGACCCAGCGGACACGGTTGTGGGTTTTACACCTGCAGTATTGAGCAGCATACTTCCAGAGTTACCTTCAGTTATTCAGTATCCTAGTGATTTGTTGTTGAGGTTACGAGCGCAGGTCATCAGTCAAAATGCAAAAATTCTCACAGACCCCACCTTGATTATTCAAGAAAGCCAAACAGCTACGGTTAATTTGACAGCTAAAACTTTGACGGATGTAACTGAAACAACTACCACAAGTACCACAGGAATTCCTACTGTTTCCAGAGAGTTTACCTATGAAGATGTGGGATTATTGCTATCTGTTGCTGTTGCCCGCATTGATGATAATGGATTTATTACCTTAGAAGTTCAACCCCGTGTTAGCGTACCGGGTGAGCCCGTAACCTTGAATCTAACGTCAGGTGATCAAATTGTGAACCAGGTTGAAAAAAGGGAATTAAATTCTGGAAAGATCAGACTCAGAGATGGACAGTCTTTAGTCTTGGCAGGGATTATTCAGGAAAATGATACGGAAAGCATTACCAAGTGGCCAATCTTAGGAGATATTCCTATTATTGGAGCTTTATTTAGGGGCACTACGAGTACGAAAAGTAGAAATGAAGTGATTATCGTTGTAACCCCTCAAATCATAGATGATTCTGATAATGCTACCTTTGGTTATGGCTATACGCCTGGCCCAGAAGTTCAGCGCGTTCTCGATCGTCCTGGTCAGTAAAAAATTATCCACTTCTTAAAGTGTTAATATCCCCGGTTTCTGTCGGTTGCATTACCGAACCAGGAGCCGGGGATCGTTGCTTTGGGGTGAGCCAAGTTTAGGCACAGTGCAAGATTGTCATCTACGGAAGTTCTAGGTACGATCGTTATTATATTCACAGCTTATGCCTATTTTGGTGGAGCAAAATTATGAAAACGATCGCACTCCTCGCATCGGGTAGGCGATCGTTCCTCTCACAAGTTTTAGATTTCATAGCAGGAAACCTTATGTCACAACCAGATCTACGCTGGAAACAGCGCTTTAAAAACTTTGAGAAAGCAGTTTTATTGCTAGACTCAGCCCTGGAAAATGATTTCAATCAACTCAATCAATTGGAACAGGAAGGGGTTATTCAGCGCTTTGAATATACCTTTGAGTTAGCCTGGAAAGTACTGAAAGATAAGATGGAATATGAAGGGTTACTTTTAGATCGTATTTCGCCCAAGGTTGTCATTAAACAAGCCTATACTAGCAAGTATATAGATAATATAGAAACCTGGATAGAAATGATTAACGATCGTAATTTGATGAGTCATACCTACGACTCACTCAAGTTTCAGGATATTTTAAAAACGATCGCTTCCCTTTATCTTCCTTTATTAAGAAACTGGTATTTGTGTTTAAGAACTGAAATTGAAAATGAGGATAAGAGTGATACCTGAAACGATCGGACTACAGGCTAAACACCTTAATCTTTTACAAGAGATTTTTTCCCGTTATCCCCAAGTAGAGCAGGTTAAACTGTATGGCTCGCGGGCTAAAGGTACATTTAACGATCGTAGCGATATTGATCTGGTGGTTTATGGAGACAATATCGATCGGAAAATTCTCGGTAACATTAACCACGACTTAGAAGAGTCCGATATTCCCTATCTAGTGGATTTACAGCAGTACGAAAGTTTAACTCATCAAGCGCTCATTCAAGAAATCGATCGTTCTGCCATCTCTCTTTTCCAACTCAAAGATCCCCAAATTCGATTGCGTTAGGCTATGACTACACCTCCAGTTCAGAAGTTTAGCGTGTTCTCGATCGTCCTAATCAGTAAATCCCTAATTGAATACCTCAGTTAGTATAAAATCCTCGGTTTCTCATGGCTCAGTCAAGGAAAGCGAGGATTTTTATTTTGGCATTTCTAGGAGGCCATTTGAAGAGCCAGAGAGTCAGAGCGATCGTCTCCAGATGATTCTGCTCTAAAATTGGGATAGCAATGATCCAAACGGCAAAACGATCGGAGGAACCCAAGATCCCCGGACATAGCATCAAAAGATTGGGCTTAATTCTACGAGAAACCAGGGATGTGAGAACTCAAAACTCAAAACTCAAAACTCAAAACTCAACCCTATTCCCTAAAGTTGTCCACAGTCCGCAATCACGATCGCCTGACGAGGGCTACCCCCTTGAGTGCCCTGAGCTTCGATCGCTTGTACCACTTCTAAACCTTCCACTACCTGGCCAAAAACAACGTGCTTACCGTCTAACCAGGGGGTTTCTGTGGTCGTGATAAAAAATTGAGAGCCGTTGGTGCCTGGGCCAGCATTCGCCATGCTCAATAATCCCGGTTCCGTGTGCTTCAGGGTAAAATTCTCATCCGCAAATCGATCGCCGTAGATGGATTCGCCCCCCGTACCATTGCCACGGGTAAAGTCTCCCCCTTGACACATGAAGTTAGGGATGACGCGGTGGAAACTAGAACCTTTGTAGTGTAAGGGTTTACCCGCTTTACCCACGCCCTTTTCGCCGGTACACAGTGCCCGGAAATTCTCCGCCGTGTTGGGCACCACATCTGCCCGTAATTCCATCACAATCCGTCCGGCCGGTTGGCCTGCGATCGTAATATCAAAAAAAACTTTAGGATTCGTCATAGTAAAAAACTCGCAATGAATGAGGGTTTCCGATCGGTCTAGACTGAGACCAGTATTAGACCGAGACCAGTAAATGGGCTCCGTCCCAGCCCAGTTTTAAACTTTCGGCAGGTTCTTCACCATACACTTCCGCCGAATTATTCGGACTTTCGATCAGCTTTACTTTATGGAGGGTTGCGCCGGTTTCCCGAATGGGGGCGGAGAGGACTTTGCGAATGTAAACCGCAATGTTTTCCGCTGTGGGCACCACTTCCGCAAAGTAGGGCACGTCTTTATTCAAGAAGGTGTGATCCATCGGTTCAATGATGTGATCCTTAAGGATGTCTTGCAACGCCCCTAAGTCTGCAATCATCCCCGTGCGGGGGTCGATCGTTCCTTGGACGGTGACCTCTAGGTGATAGTTATGGCCATGGCCGTGGGGACGGGCGCATTTGCCATAAATTTCGCAGTTCTCCTCATAGCTCAGATGAGGCAAAGCCAGCCGGTGGGCAGCGCTAAAGTGAGTACTTAAGGTTAAAAAAGCTTCCATACCATTTCCAAAATAGTCCGCCCACAATTGGGGGCTTTCAAACAACTGAATCTGAACGATTGGCAGATGGGGACTCAGCCGATCCCAAATCACCTTAGCCACATATTCAGTGGTGGGTAAGGTTTGACGAAATTCTGGCCAAACATCGTTCAGGTAGGAAAAATCCAGTGGGCTGGTTACTTCCTGACGAATGGTATGCTTCACCTCGGAGAGGTTTAGCACCATGCCATACTCGTCTAGCTCCCCTTTCATGGAAACATATAAAACATAGTTATGCCCGTGTCCCGGAAAGTGGGTACAGGGGCCAAAATGCTTGAGGTTATCCGCTTCGCCCCATTCGGGGATCCAATACCGGTGGCTGGCGGAAAACTGCGCTCGTCGGTTAATAATACAATTCATGAATTGTTCAGGTCGTCCTCTTTTAAGCATAAGCGCTTATGGCCGGTTTCCCCCCAAAAATCTCTAGGGGTTTGCATTAAAAAGATCTATGGGAACCTATGGGAAAAAGATTGATGGGAAAACTGGCGCAAGCTGCGGTGAGGTCGATAGTTGCTTTGAATATGGCTTGAGTATGGCTTGAGGATGAGGATATGGAAACGATCGTTACGGACATTTTGGTGATCGGCGGAGGCGTGGGGGGGACGGCGGCGGCAATTCAGGCGGCTCGGCGGGGGGCTCAGGTGATTCTGGTGAGCGAGTTTCCGTGGCTGGGGGGAATGTTGACCGGTGCGGGGGTGTCGGTGCCGGATGGTAATGAGTTGGAATCCTGGCAAACAGGGCTGTGGGGGTCGTTTCTACGATCGTTAACCCAAGGGCAACCGGGGGGACTCCATCACAGTTGGGTGAGTTTTTTTAGCTATCAACCGGCCATCGGGGCGGCGATTTTTGCCCAGTGGGTATCGGCTGTACCGAACTTAACTTGGCTGGTGGGGGGCAAACCCCTGGAAGTCTTGCGGGAGGGCGATCGAATTGGGGGGGCGGTGTTTCAGGACTATCGGATTCGGGCCACCTTAACCCTGGATGGCACGGAGTTGGGGGACTGTTTAGCTTTGGGGAACGTGCCCCATCGCTGGGGGTGGGAAGCTCAGGAAATTTGGCAAGAGCCCAGCGCTCCGCCCCAAGCTGCGTTAGAACAGGATCCTTTTTATGCCCAGCATCCCGTCCAAGCCCCCACCTGGGTTGTGGTTTTACAGGACTTTGGGGAGGCAGGGGCTCCAGAAATTGCGCCACCCCCTACGGGCATCCCTAACGATCGTTTTGATCGGGCTTGGCAAACCCACGGCGCAGCACAATTTTTGAGCTATGGACAACTGCCGGGGAATCGACTGATGATTAACTGGCCCATTTTTGGCAACGACTACGATCGAGACTGTCAGCGACTAATCGGCTCCCCCTCTCAACAGCAGGCGTTTCAACAGGAAGCCCTCTGGCACAGCCAAGCCTTTGCCTATTACATTCAGCACCAGATCCAGCAAGAGATTCCGGGCTCTAGCCTAGGTCACGGAAAAAATTACCGCTATGGTTTAGCCGTCGATACCTTCCCCCGGATTCCAGGATTGGGCGGGAACGCCTACGCCCTTCACCCCTACTACCGGGAAAGTCGGCGCTTGGTGGGGCTGCAAACCGTGCGGGAGCAGGATATTTTACCCCTGAAGGGAGGGACGGTGGCCCCCTTGCCCCTCAATGCTCAGGGGGAGGTCACGGCCATTGCGGTGGGAAACTACGTCAACGATCACCACTATACCCAGCGAGATTTGCCCCTCGCCCCCAAAGCTTTGCGCTGGGGAGGGCGCTGGACGGGTACCCCCTTTAGTTTGCCCTATGGGTGTTTGGTGCCGGAAACGGTGGACGGGTTGCTGGTCTGTGAAAAAAATATTGCGGTTTCCCATATTGCCAACGGTGCTACCCGCCTGCAACCGGTGGTCATGACTCTGGGACAGGCGGCGGGGATGGCGGCGGCCCTCTGTGTGGAGCAGGGCTGTGCCCCCAGGGATCTACCAGTACGATCGTTGCAACTAGCTCTACTGACGGATCCCCAAGCCCCCGCAGCGATCGTTCCTTTTTTTGATCTCTTACCAGATTTATTACCAGAATCGCAGTTATTGGATTCCCGGTTATCAGATTCTCATTGGCTAGAAGTTCAGCGACAAATCCTAGACCAGCCCGATCGCTATCCTGTCCACGGGTATCACCGCGAGGCTCAACCAGCCCCACCTTGGAACCGAACCCTAAACTTTGCTACGGCTGAAGAGATTCAAGAACGATCGGGGGTGTTCCATCGCATTGCCCCGGAGCAGTATGAATTTGAGCTAGTGCCTAATCCTAATCAGTCCCAGCCTACTTTTAATCAGCCTAGTTCTAACCTACCCGATCGCTTTACCCTGGTAACCCTCAATCCTGCCATTCAGCAACACTGGCAAACTCTAGAGTCGGGCACGACAACAACTCTCCAAGGCATTTGGAATCCT
>DALYGI010000013.1:14628-16701 GCA_031971595.1 Prochlorotrichaceae cyanobacterium CTOTU29312 | reverse complement strand
CTGGCAAACTCTAGAGTCGGGCACGACAACAACTCTCCAAGGCATTTGGAATCCTGCTGGCCAATGGTTTTTGGTCACAGGGGTTGGGGAGTTTTGAGTTTTGAGTTTTGAGTTTTTAATTTTGAATTTTTAATTTTGAGTTTACGACTTGAGAGCATGGGCTTGGGCTAGTTTTTCATAGTCTTCTGCATGACGAATTAGCCCTGCTGCTTCCGTTTCCTCTACCGATCGCACCACCTTCCCCGGTACGCCCATCACCAACGATCGGGGGGGAATGGATTTGGTCACTACGGCCCCAGCCCCAATGATACTGCCCTGGCCGATGCGTACCCCGTTGAGAACGATCGCCCCGATGCCGATTAAACAGCCCCGCTCCACATAGGCGGAATGGATCACCGCTCGGTGGCCCACGGTCACATAGTCTTCTAAAATCGTCGGCTCTCCGGGATCGCAGTGGATGACTACCCCATCTTGGATATTGCTAAAAGCTCCCACTTGGATGCGCTCCACATCCCCCCGCAGCACAGCCCCATACCAGACGCTAGACCCCCTAGCTAAGTGAACATCCCCCAAAACGATCGCACCGGGAGCAATAAACGCAGCTTGATCCGTATCGGGTTGGGATTCCAAAACCCCATCTGAGGCAGCTAAAACCATAAGAACAATTGGAAAATGTCTCGAAAAGCGGCATAGAGTGGGATAGGCTAGGTGAGGATACTCATCTTGGTGGCAATCGTTCTATGCTTAATCTGGCCTTACAGTACCCGATTTTCGGCCCGGAAATCCATTGTCCCCATTGTCAGCAAATCATTCCTGCCCTGACCCTCACGGACACCTATCTTTGTCATGCCCACGGGCCTTTTGAGGCGAACCCTGAAACCCAGGATTTAGTTCATCTTTATTCAGGCCGATCGTGGCGACGCTGGGAGGGACGATGGTATCACCAACACCGTCACCCCGATGGTCTGCGGTTTGAAATTCATGAAGCCCTCGACCAGCTATATACCCAAGGTTATCGGGCCGTAAAAATTACCGTAGCCCAGCGCTATCGATCGCTCCTCATTCCCTATTTTAAGCGCACCCTGCGGCTTCTCTCAGACAGCAACGATGGCCTAGGCCTGTACGGTCTACCCGTCCTCTTTAGCACCGATGAGGATCCCCGTTGGCAAGTCATTAATTTTGACCTAGAAACCACACGGGAATCCTTGAAAACCCTGGTTTAAGCGGGTCTAGGACTGCCCAGCATCTTGCCCAGAAGTCTTGAACAGGTCTGGAATGGGTTAGTTAATCCGATCGCGGTAGGTACCATCCCTGTCCTTAATTCGAGCGGTGGGCATCTCGTAATATTCCGCAATCACACTCGGCACATAACCGATCGCTCCAGGGGTTCGATCCACAATCCCTGCAATTTCCCCTTCCCGATCGGGCTGGGCATAGAGGAATGGAATCTGCCACACCGGTTCCCAACTGACCTCCACAGCCCCCTCCGTCACCTGGTTTAAGTAGCGGGTAAAAATCAAGTTACTCAGGCTACTTTCCGCCAAGGTCACCACCCGAATCTCTTCCTGGGGAAAACGCACATGAACCTGTTGCCAGTTGGTAATTTCCCCTTGAAAAATCTCCGCCAAGGTCTGAGCAGACAGTTGTAAATCCACACCGGAATCTTTGAGGTTGTAAATCACTGAAACCGAACCTCGGTAGGGGGCCAGATCTTCCGCACTGCGCTGGGCGATCACCGTCTGGGAAAATCTCCCTAACTCCTCCGCCCCTTGAGCAGACACCCAACGATCGCTGGCAAGCACCAGCCCACAGGACAAGGCCGAACACCCCATCAGGAATAATGGTTTTAAACCAGAAAATAACATACTCAATTTCCTCCCTAGGTGTTTATTCTATACAGCAACCCACGGGTCTTGTAAAACCTTCTCAAAAGATTAAAACTACACATCAACAGCCAACCCACCCCTAACCCCTCCCAAGAGGGGAACCGGAACACTGGTCAACAGCCAACCCACCCTAGCCCCTCCCAAGAGGGGAACCGGAATAGAATTCAAAACTCAACACTCAAAACTC
>DALYGI010000013.1:5321-14528 GCA_031971595.1 Prochlorotrichaceae cyanobacterium CTOTU29312 | reverse complement strand
TCAAAACTCAACACTCAAAACTCCTCCATGTCCTGGGATCAACTCTGGAAACTCCTCCAACTGGCTAGTCCTTCTCTGCCCGTAGGCGCTTATAGCTACTCGGAAGGCTTAGAGGTTTTGCGCGAAAACGATCGTCTTACTACTGCTCAAGACTTGCAGCACTGGTTTGAGATGGAACTGCGCTATGGTGCCATTGCCACGGAAGGAACGGTGTTAGTGCGGGCTTTTGATGCGGTTCAAGCTCAAGACTTAGAGACTTTGCGCTATTGGAATCACTGGTGGTCTGCTTGGCGGGATACGGAAGAACTGCGGAACCAAAGTTGGCAAATGGGTCGATCGCTCTGTCGGTTAGGGGGGGCTTTAGAGCCGGAGCTAGTGCCCTATTTTCAAGCCTGTGGGGAGGTGTGTAATTTTGTGATTGCCTTTGGGACGATCGCGGCCTACTGGCAATTACCCTTGCCCGATGTGGTTTCTGCCTATTTATACAGTTGGCTGAGTAACGGTGTTAATGCCGGAGTTCGGTTAATTCCCCTGGGGCAAACCCTGGGACAACAAATGCTCTTAGGGTTGCATCCCAGTTTAGAGTATGCCACTCACAAAGCCTTAACCCAAGCGGATCAGGATTTAGGGGGGTGGAGCCACGGTATGGGCATAATTTCTAGTCAGCATGAGTCCTTATATACCCGACTGTTCCAGAGTTAATGACCATTCCCTTTCCCGTCCCCCTATTATTCCTAATTTAATCCTGAGCTAAAGTTGAAAGATTAAAGATTATCCCTGCTCTACAGAGGCTAGATTTTCCGGTTCCTCTTCCACCTGGATAATTTTGCCCCGGAAGACCACATAGTTGTAGATGTTGTAAGACAAAACTACTGGAATGAGAAAGCCGATAAAGGTCAGCATAAAGACCAGAGAACTGGGGGCTGCTGCGGCCTGGTAAATGGTTACACTGGGGGGAATGATGTTGGGGAAAATGACGAATCCTAGGCCAATGAAGGAGAGAGAAAACACAAGAAAGGTATACACCAATGGAGCCGTTTCCTCTCGCCGTTTGAGGCTTCTGAGCAACAATCCCACAAAGAGCAGTCCAAAAATGGGGATGATCCCAAAGATATAGATTAGGGGAGCGGTGAACAGTTGGGTTCGAGCTTGCTCAGAAATTAGAGGGGTGGTGATGGTAATAAATAAGGCCCCCGCTAAGGTTGTCCACGTTGCGATCGTTGCGGTTTTGTAGTGAGTAGTCTGTAATTCACCCGTGGTTTTCAAAATTAAGTAAGTAGAACCAATCAGGACGTAGCCTTGAATTAAGGTCAGGGCCACAATTACCGATCGCCAGGTTAACCAATCCCAAATTCCACCGGCAAAATGCCCCGCTTCATCCACCTGAATACCTTCAAAGACGCTTCCCAAGGCAAATCCCTGTCCCAAGGCGGCTAGAAAACTGCCGATGCCAAAGGTGATATTCCACACTAATTTGTTGTCTGCGTTTTCTCGAAACTCGAAGGAGACGGCTCGGAGAATTAAGCCAATGACCATAATGACCGCAGGCAAATAGAGGGCATTTAAAATGGTGGCATAGGCGAGGGGAAAAGCTCCAAATAATGAACCACCCATCAACACGAGCCAGGTTTCATTGGCATCCCATACATTGCCTAAACTGGTCATTAAAATACTGCGCCGTTCTTCACTGGAAGCGGTTAAGGATAAAATTCCCACCCCCAGATCAAACCCGTCTAAGAGCACATACAGGAACAAAAAGAGTCCTAAAATGAAAAACCAAACTTGGGGTAAAAACTGTTGTAACGGTTGTAACGGTTCCATGCTTCCTCTGCGTGTTTATGGCTGAGTTTGATGATTAGCTTTCTATGCCTAGATTGCTATTCCTAGATTTCTATTTTTAGATTGCTATTCTTAGACTTACTGCTGGGCTTCTGCGGGACGACGATCGCGCTCGTGTTGAGCGGGTTCAATATTCAGTACCACTTGGGCGATCGTTTGGGGTGCGGGCAGTGCTAAATTGGGGCCTTTGCGAATAATTCGACTCCCAAAAAAGAGGGTGGTGAAGAACAGGATGGTATACAAAACGGATATACCCACGAGGGAAAAGAGAACTTCTCCGGCGGGTAAATGGGAGGCGGAATCGAGGGTGCGAATCTCTCCGTAAACGAGCCAAGGTTGTCGTCCCACACAGCGAACAATCCAACCGGTTTCTACCGCAATGTAACCCAAGGGAGCCGCAAATACCCAGGCTCTCATCAGCCATTTTTGTTGGGCAATGGTCGTTTCGGATAGCTTTCCTCGCAGCCATTGCACCACGGTAATTCCCATTAATCCCGCTAAAAACAGACCGATCGCTACCATGATGCGGAAGGAGTAATAAATTAAACCCACCATCTGGGGACGATTTTGGGGTTCCCATTCTTTCAGCCCTTGAATGGGTTGATCTAAGGTCGGTTTGAGTTCTAGTAAATAACTTAATGCCCCAGGAATTTTAACTTCCCATTGATTCTCCTCTGCCCGATCGTTGGGGAGGGCCACCACACTCCAACCCGCCGGTTCTCCCGCCGGAACCGTATCCCATTGGGCTTCCATGGCTGCTAGTTTGGCCGGTTGATAATGGTAAACCTGCTCTGCGCTCAAATGTCCAATAAAAATTTGTAAGGGGGCAATCACAATGGCGATCGTCAATACGACTTTAAGGGATTTAGCAAAGAATTCCGGTTGCCGTTGATTGATAATGTACCAAGCGCTAATACCACCAATGACAAAGAGGGACGTTTCTAAGGTGGCAAAAAACATGTGGAGAAAACTATTGACCATGAAGGGACTAGCGATCGCTTTAAAATAGTCTTGAACCACAAATTTTCCATTCACAAAAATTCCACCTGCCGGGGTTTGTAACCAGGAGTTTGCGGATAAAATCCAGAAGGTTGAAAGGTTGGCTCCAAAGGCAACTAACATAGTGGAGATCCAGTGGATTAGGGGGGGAACTCTGTCCCAACCAAAAAGCATAATTCCTAAAAAACTGGCTTCTAGCATGAAAGCCATGGTGCCTTCAAACCCTAGAACGGTGCCAAAAAAGTCGCCCACGGACTCGGAAAAGGGAGCCCAATTTAAACCAAACTGAAACGCCATGGGCAACCCAGAGGCAACCCCAATGCCAAAGTTGAGGACGTAGAGCTTTGACCAAAAGCGGGCGTGATGGTAATAGGACAAATTCTTCGTTTTTAGCCAGAGCCCTTCCATCACCACAAGATAGATGGCCATGCCGGTGGTTAAAACGGGCCATAAAATGTGAAAAATTGCGGTCAACGCAAACTGTACCCTCGACAAGGCGACGGTATCGGAAAGAAAGTCTTGCATATCAAAAGTTTGAAAAATGTTACTAGACGTTACAGAGTCTTCAAACTTGTTAGCATTAGAAACTCAGTTGAGGCAAGCGAACCCTGGTCTAATGCCCTGGAATTAAAGATTTATTTTGGGATCTCCACAGGTTATAGCTCGTCCATCTCTGGCTTGAGATCCCGCTGCACTAGGGCATCTACGGCTTCCTGGGGGGTAATTTCTCCCTTGAGCAGGCGATCGACTTGAGCGGAGATGGGGACGGAAATAGTCTCTTGCCGGGCCAGTTGCATTAAAACGGGCGTGGTATTCACCCCTTCGGCGGTACCGTCAATTTCTCCGAGGACGGTTTCTAAGGATTTTCCCTGAGCCAGCCCATAGCCCACCCGATAGTTGCGGCTGAGGAAACTGCTACAGGTGGCCAGGAGATCCCCCATACCTGAAAGACCAAAAAAGGTTTCCGGTTGGGCTCCCAGGTACGTGCCGATGCGAATGATTTCCGCTAGGGCACGGGTCATCAGGGCGGATTTGGCATTGGTGCCCAGCTTGAGACCGTCACAGACCCCCACGGCAATGGCAATAACATTTTTGAGGGTGCCCCCTAGTTCCGTTCCCAGGGGATCGGTGTTGGTGTAAACCCGGAAACGATCGGAGGCGAGTACCTTCTGGACGATCGGCGCGGCGGCGGGGTGACTGCTAGCAACCACGGTGGCGGCGGGTAAGCCTTGGCGAATTTCCGTGGCTAAGTTCGGCCCAGAGAGAACCACCACGGGATTCTGGGGAAAGGCCCGTTGCCAAAGCACACTGGGGGTCTTGAGGCTCTCCCCATCTAGCCCCTTGGTGGCGGTGACCAAAATAGTCTGGGGGGGTAAACCCAGGTGTTGCACCCGATCGATGATTTCGGGAACCCCTTTCATGGAAATGGCAGAAATTAAAATCGAAGACGATCGCACCACCTCCTCCAGGGAAATATCCCCATGGCGAGACCAGATCACCGAGGTGGAACCCGCTTGCTGGCAGATCTGGGCTAGGGTTGTGCCCCACGCTCCCCCCCCCAAGATGCCAATGGCTGGGGATCGGAGGGGGCCAGAGACCGATTCCAGGGGGGGACTTGTTTCAATATCCATGCCACCCTAGGACACTGCCGCCGGGGATTTGAGGTCTGCGGGGCTGACGGGTTGTAGGGGATCCGCCAGGGTTCCGGTCAACCACCAGAGACCCAACGCAGGGATTAACCCTAGGACGACCCCTAAAAAGACTGGGAAGAGAAAAATCTGATCCAACTGAACGATCGTAATAACGGCCCCAAAACCAAAGTTGACGCTATAGATAATCAGGGGGAGCAGGAGTTGCTGACGGTTGAGGAAGATGGGCTGTTGTTTCCAAAAGAGGGAAGCCGCCGTCATGTAGACCGCTCCGGTGGCCATCCAGCCGCTCAGGTTCCGGTAGGGCATCCCAAAAAAGGCCCCGGCTTCCTGAAACTCCCAGAATTTGAAGGGAGCCTGACTCATGGCCGGATCTAAAACCAAATCCCAAGCGGTCAGCAACATCATCCCCAAAACGATCGTCCCTAACACTCTCAGGAGGGGGGGAATTCCTTCCTTACCTTGTCCCCAGCGGTAACTGAGGCGGGTGAGGGCGGCCCCCGCTAGCACATAGGTGGAAAAACCCAGGTAAAACCAAGACAGGGGAATGGTGAAGGGCACTAGCCCGGCAATTTTATAGCCCAGACCGCTGAGGTAATGGTAGTGGCCGAAGGGGAACCCCGTAGACGTACCCAAAAGCTCACTGCCCAAGGATAAAAAGACCGCCGGAATCATAAAGGAGAGCCAGCGATAGGTGCCCAGGGTACGGTAGGCAAAGATAGACACCGTAATCGTCGCTAAGACCATGTACACCACACCGCCCCCAGACAAACTCCACTGGAACAGGGTCAAACTTTGCTCTGGAAGGGCTGCCAAAACTTCGGGATGGGGCAACACCCACAGCAATCCAGCCAGTCCAAATATCATGGAAAGCACATGGCAAGCCAGGCCAACGCGCTCAATGGTCAATAGTCGAGTCATGGGTACCCCTTCGGTCAAACAGACAATCTGAAATGGTAAGCACTGATGCAATCGGTTTGATTAACGGTTTGATTGAGAGAACAGTAATAAACCGCTTTAGCCGACTTTTTCAGATTTTCTCTAGAATTTTCTCGCAAAACACTAAGTTTTGTAAAGGTTTACAACTCAGTTTTACGGAAGTCTAGGGTCAAGGGGCTAGACTATCTGGATTTGGCTTCCTTCAAGCCCGTCCACCCCACGATCGCGTAGGCTACGGCCAGAAAGAGACTGTTTAAACCGGTTCGCAGGCTGGCTTTGATGGTGCCTTCCCTGGCTTGCTTCTCCGCTGCGGTTCTTTGCTTGTTCAGTTCTTCTAAGGCCTGTTGGCGCGCTTTTTGGGATTCTTCCTCCAGGTAGGCATCAATGCTCGCGGGATCGGTTTGAAACTTTTGCAACAGTACCGCTTGAGACTGGGAGAGTTGCCCCGCTTGAATGGCTTGTTGCAGTTGGGTAGGGTTCGCTAACAGAGATTGAATGCGGGCTTTTTCTTGCTCAACCTGGGCTTTGATGCTGTCTTCCAGTTGGGTATTGGCGGTGGTGGCTTCCGTTGAAATCCGGGTGAGGGCTTCGCTCCGCTCCTGCATGCTGTTATTTAAATGTAGGGGAGCAGCGAGTAAAAAAATCAGACCGAGAATGCTGGATAAAATCAGGGCCGGTAGGGCTAGGGAACTACCAAAGAAGTTAGTGCCAGAGCGATCGGAAACTTGATTAGATGACCATAAACCCGTAAATAATAGCGCCAAACCCACCAAGGGGATAATGCCCCGATCCACCATTTGAGTTACAAAACTGAGTTGCCACTGACGATCCAAGAAGTTTGGCGGAAAGAGCAAAATGGCATAGTCCAACAGCGCGGAAATAATCAGAATAATACCAACCACGATCAATGTCCGTGGGGCCAGGAGTAAGAATTGGCGTTGGCTTGCAGTTTTCATGGGTAGTGGGGGCGATGGTTAAGGAAATTATTAAAGGATTCTAAGGGATAAAGAACTTGACAGCTTAAGAAACGCTCTAGATAGTACCCTGGAACTGACCTTAGGAGAAGGGGATTGCTCAGGTTATGCACCAGTTTAAAGTAGCGGTATTGTCTCAGATGCCCAACCCACAAACCGTTATTTATGCGGCAATGCACCAGGACTATAGCGAGGGCTGGGTGTGGGATGAACACGATCGTTGGCCCGATGAGACAAAATGCGGGGAAGTTGTGGTGAAGCGGCTGTTGATGGGGGAGCGGGGACACTACGGCCCCCTAGAGCATCCCCAAATTGTGTTTAATGTGGGGTATTTTCCCCATAGTGTGATGCAGCAGGCCAGGACTCATCGGGTCGGAACATCCTTTGATGTGCAATGTTTGGCGGGGGACGTGGAAGTGACTTTTGTTCAGGCTTCCGGCAGTCTGAGAAAACTCAAAATTGCAGATCTTTATGATCTCTGGGCGAATGGGGAACGTGCCGTTAGGGATCGCAAGATAGGGGGTCGTCAAGGGGAGCCCGCAGGCTATTATCGTCGGGATTGTAAAACCCGTTTAACCAAGATGGGTTTGCGAGTCTTCAATGAACAGACAAAATGTTTTGAAATCGGCCGCATTAAAGAAGTTTTATATAGCGGGGTACAGCCGGTTTATCGCCTGAAGTTGGAGGATGGTAAAACGCTAGATTGCACAACTAACCATCGCTTACTAACCGCTCACGGGTGGCAGCGCATGGGGGATGCTCTGGGGCTGATCACCAATGCTGAACATCAGGTCATGGCTATGACTAGGTCCTGTGAACTCATGTGTAATGGTAGGGTGCGTTACGATGCCCTTTATACTCAGAAAAGCTGGTTAACAGCCCAAGTTGAACAAGGCTTAAATGCCAGAGAAATTGCTGAATGTTGTAATGTGTCACATCATTTAGAAGAGAAATTTGCTCAGGAATTTCATCCTATTGATGGGACATCAGGTTGGAATATCAAACCCCGATCCCCTGGTTATAAGTTAACGGCACATCCCGTAGCGATCGTTGGGGTTGAGTATTTAGGACTGCAACCAACCTACGATCTAGAAGTGGCTGGAGACTGGCATAATTTTGTTGCCAATGGTGTGGTGGTTCATAATTCCATGCGATATACCGGCCAGCGTATTGTTAAGGCGGCCTTAGGGGGGATTCCCATCGAGGATGTTTTTTATCTGCGTCCCATGGGGGAATATGTCGATCGTTTTGGCAAAAAATATACCTACACCGAAGCCCAACGCCAAGCGGATTTAGAGTGGTGTCAAGCCGCTGCGGAGCGCTATAAAAATAACCTAGAAGCGGGGATGGCTGAAGAACACGCGAGGGGCATTCTTCCCTTTGATTATCGTCAACATTTTGTGGTCAGTTTCAATGTCCGCTCTCTCATGCACTTTTTAGACCTACGAGCTAAAAAAGATGCCCAATTGGAAATTCAAAGTCTCTGTGATTTGCTGTGGCCCCACTTTCAAGCCTGGGTACCCGAAATTGCCGATTGGTACGAGAAAAACCGCCTCGGCAAGGCCCGGTTATCCCCTTAAGTCTTAGGTTCCTAAAGCCCATCGTCCTCCCCCTGCTCTCCCTCAAAAGGGGGCAGAAAACCCAGGAAAAGTAAAGGATTAACCCCCTAGGTTAAGCGTCGATCGCTTTCTAATAAAAACTGAATTTCCGCCGTAGAAACGGGGGGCTATAGATATTGCCCTGCATCACAAGACAGCCCTGTTTCCGTAGGAGGTTCAGTTGTTCCTCTACTTCCACCCCTTCCGCAATCACTTTGAGTTTTAAGCTTTGGGCCAAGGTCACGATCGCTTTTAACACGACTTCACTTTGGGGATTGTGTAGGGACGTGTGAATAATTTCTGGGCTGACTTTTAGGTAATGGAGCGGCAACTGGCTCAGGTGTGGAATCGAAGAGTAGCCCGTACCAAAATGACTGAGGGCAATTTGCACACCCTGATGGCTTAAATGCTCTAGAACTAACCTGTAGGACTCCACAGACTGAAGTAAATCCATCTCTTGAATTTCTAAAATGAGTAAACTTAAATCTAAGGATACGGCTTCAAAACTTGCTTCTAGGGTTTCCAGAAAGTCTGGTTGTTGTACAAAACGATTAGACAGATTAAACGCAATCTTTAATGGGCTCAGAGAATAACTTTGTAGTCTTTTGAATTGGGCTAAAATGGAGTTTAGCTTCCATTGATTAATCTCAAGCACCTGTTGGGACTTTTCAATGGTTGTCCACAAATATCCGTAATCTAACGTCCTAAATTCAGGATTATTCCATTGTAATATCCCCTCTAACCCCACAATCCTACCCGTAATGGTATTGAGAATGGGCTGATAGCAAATATCTAGTTGCTGGTCTAACTCATCCTGATTCTCGAAGCTAGACTGCAAAACCGCTAAAACTCGATCGCTTTGGGTAAAGTTTAACCTTAAGGCTTCTGTGTAAAACTTATAGTATTCTCCGCTTTGAGTATCAAAGGAATTTAATACTTTTTCCGCTGACTTAATCAGTTCTGGTGTACTTTGACCCGCCACAGGATAGGGGGCAACTGCAATTTTAAGATCACAATTGATAAATTGTTTACCCAGAGGATAGGCGGGTATCCACTCCATCACTAAGGGCTGTAAATGGGCTTAAATAGACTCGGAAGACTCCGCTTCCTGGGTTAACAGCAGCCCAAAGGAATCTGGATTGCAACGGGCTAAAATATCCCCTTCCTGCATCAAGTTCTGAAGCGATCGAGCTAGGGCTTGAATCAGTA
>DALYGI010000013.1:0-5221 GCA_031971595.1 Prochlorotrichaceae cyanobacterium CTOTU29312 | reverse complement strand
ATATCCCCTTCCTGCATCAAGTTCTGAAGCGATCGAGCTAGGGCTTGAATCAGTAAGTCCGCAACGGATTGACCTTCTTGCTCACTAATATCATTTAAATTGCGGAGTTGAATGAGAACCAGGGCACAGGTCAATTTACGGGGATTCGCTAAATATTCTTCAATTTTTTGCCAAAAGAGAACCCGATTGGGTAAATTAGTCAGCAGATCGGTATAGGCCATTTGCCGGAGATTTTCCACCGCCTTTTGCATTTCATTGCGGTAAGGTTCCGTCAATTCCTGCTGTTTACTAAGACGAGCCTTCACCGCCCCCAGTAACTCTTGACTGGTAAAGGGTTTAGTCAGGTAATCATCCGCCCCCAAGTTCATCCCCTGGCGCATATCCGAGCGATCGGCCAGGGCCGTTAAAAAAATAAATGGGGTGATGGCACTATCGGGAACTTGGCGCAAACGCTCTAAAATTTCATAGCCGCTAATTTTCGGCAGCATAATATCGCAGACAATTTAATCTGGAGCAGCCCCTAGAGCCAGTTCAATGCCAGTTAAACCATCCTCAGCCTGGAGAACGGTAAATCCCTGGCTTTTGAGGATCAACGAAATATTGTTACGAATAGCGAGATCGTCTTCGATCACTAAAATGGTTTTCATGGATCCTCAAGTTTCCTCACTCAGATAACACTTCAGTTTACATTTCTTGTTGATAACTTTGGATAATCTATATCATGGGTTAGCCTACCCCTAATCTCAGGATACTTGACTAGATGTCTAAGATGCACGGGATCACCTAGACCGTATCCCCTTAATCTCTTCCCTTATTTCTTAGTGACGACGATCGTACAACTTACGATACACCATTCGCAGATCCACCTGATGATAAGCAAGCGCCACCAACAGGTGATACATCAAATCGGCGGCTTCTCCGGCAATCTCTTCCGGCTGGTTATCTTTACAGGCCATCACCACCTCTGCGGATTCTTCTCCGATTTTCTTGAGAATTTTATTATCTCCTCCGGCAAACAGCTTGGCCGTATAGGAATTTGGGGTGGGTTGATCCCGACGATCGCAAATAACCTTAAATACTTCCGACAGCATATCGGCGGGGGGCTGATCGGGGTTGGCATCTACACCGCTTTGATAAAAACAACTGCGTTGTCCCGTATGACAGGCAATGTCTCCCACCTGTTCAATGCTCAACAGCAGGGCATCACTATCACAGTCGTAGTGAATGGCTTTAACCTTCTGAAAATGACCGGAGGTCGCACCCTTATGCCACAGTTCTTGACGGGATCGACTCCAATACCAAGCCTGTCCCGTGGCTAGGGTTTTTTCCAGGGAAGCCGCATTCATCCAGGCTAACATCAGGACGGTGCCATCTAAATAGTCTTGGGCAATGGCAGGAATGAGTCCCTGCTGATCATAGCGAAGTTGAGAAATAATAGAGGAATCCAAGGGTAAATTCACGGCAGAGGGCAGGACAGAGGACATGGCGGAGCGATCCAATACAGCATCAGAGATTCTTAATCTACAGCAGGATCGGGAGAATAGGGTCAATCCTGATTCAGCAAACGATGCTCAAGGTCTGGTCACGGGGGCCAGTCGGGGCATTGGTTTAGAGTTTGTACGCCAACTGTTAACCAGTGGTAGATGTCAGCGGGTCTTTGCGGTTTATCGTCAGCCCCACACCGCTTCAGGGTTATTCCAGTTACAACAGATCTGGGGCGATCGTTTAGTTCTTTTCCAAGGCGATATGACCCAAGATCCAGAGGTAGAGACGATCGTAGCCCACCTTCAAACCCATACCCCCCAATTACACTGGGTGATCAACACGATCGGCCTACTGCACGAGCCAGGGCTAAACCCCGAAAAAAGCCTCCGTCAAATTGAGGTCGCTGGGCTTCTGCGGGCCTTTGAAGTCAACAGTATTCCCACGGTTTTGTTAGCCAAGCACCTCTTGCCCCTCCTGCGCCATCCCTCTCGCAGCGTCTTTGCCGTCCTATCCGCCAAAGTGGGCAGCATTGGGGATAACCATCTAGGGGGGTGGTACGGTTACCGAGCCTCCAAAGCCGCCCTCAATATGTTCGTCAAAACGATCGCCCTGGAATATCAACGCCGTAGCCCCCACACCTTGGTTTTAGCCCTCCATCCCGGAACCACCGATACCGAACTTTCCAAACCCTTTCAGGCTAACGTCCCCCCGGAAAAACTGTTTACCGTAGCTCGCACCGTAGAGCAACTTCTCACCGTAATCGATCGCAAGACTTGCCAGGAGAGCGGATCCTTTTTCGCCTGGGATGGTAGCATTTTACCGTGGTAACGCCACACCCTAGAGCCCTAGAGCCCCTATCCAGGAGTAACGTAATATGTCTGGAACCGTATCAGATTTCATGAGCCGCGAATTAATTCGAGTCACACCGGAAACGTCTGTACAGACGGTGATTCAGACCCTGGCAGAACATCACATTAGTGGTTTGCCGGTGGTCAACGGGCAACACCATCTGGTAGGGGTCATTTCCGAATTAGATCTGCTCTGGCAAGAAAGCGGCGTTACCCCACCGCCCTACATCACCCTTCTGGATAGCATTATCTATCTCCAAAATCCCTCCACCTACGATCGGGAATTACACAAAGCCCTAGGGCAAACCGCCGCAGACGTGATGACCCCCAAACCCATCACCATCCAGGCCCAAAAACCCCTCTCCGAAGCCGCCCGAATCATGCACGATCGCCGGATCCATCGCCTCTTTGTCCTCAACGATAACCATGAATTAGTTGGAGTAATTACCGCTAGCGATATTTTACGGGCCATGGCCCGGGCCCAAGAAGGGGAACACCCGATCGTCCCTGCCGAGACCGTTTAGACCGCTTAGAACTTTTATTGCCCTCTTATCGTCCTCAGTCGGCCAGGAGACATACCAATGAAAAAACCATTGATTGCTTGGCAAATCATTCTATTGGTAGCCGTTTTGTACATCAGCTTAGGGGATAAAGTCTTGCCCGGCGTAGCCGGTGAGACCAGCGCCAAACTTCGTCAGTCCATTAATAATTTCATCATTGGACTCATACCCGATTGGGAACCCTCCGTAGATCCCTATCAACGCACGGAGGATGCGATCGAAAAGCAACAGTAACCTCCCTAGAAAAGTTCCAATCAGCATGGCAATCCATATCTTTGAGAAGGGGACATGAAAGCAAGCTCCCGCCCGACCCTTTATGTGGCCATTACCAACCACGGCTATGGCCACGCCACCCGCATGGCAGCGGTTTTAGCAGAAGTCGCCCAGCGTTGCCCAGAGATTCTCTTAATTCTCGTCACCGCAGCCCCTCGATCGCTCTTGGAATCCTATTTGCCCGGTGTGGAATTCATCTACCGCCCCCGGACTTTTGATGTGGGGGTCATCCAAAGCGACGGCATCACCATGGATAAGATGGCAACCCGATCGCAACTCTTAGATATTCAACAACGCCAATTCCAAATCATTGCCGCAGAAGTCAACTTTATGCGCCTCAATGGGGTTCAGTTGGTGCTGGGAGACATTCCCCCCCTGGCCGCCCAGATGGCACGGGTGGCCGGAATCCCCTGCTGGATGGCCAGTAATTTTGGCTGGGATTTTATCTATCGGGCTTGGGGCGACCCCTTCACAACGATCGTCACCTGGATTCAAGACTGCTTCAGTCAATGCGATCAACTCTTCCGCCTACCCTTTCACGAAGAGATGGCCGCCTTTCCCCACCGCATTGATGTTGGTCTGACCGGCGGCTCCCCCCGCTACGCACTCCAAGCACTACGAGAGCATTTTGGGATCCACACCCCCCCAGAGCGAACCGTCTTACTCACCTTTGGAGGCTTAGGATTACAAGCCATCCCCTACGCCACCCTCGCCCACTTCCCAGACTGGCAATTTCTCACCTTCGATCGCCACGCCCCCAAACTACCCAACCTCATTGCCATTCAAGATCCCGCCTACCGGCCCGTAGACCTAATGCCCCTCTGTCACTGCATCCTCTCAAAACCCGGTTATGGCACCTTTTCCGAAGCCTGTCGGGTTGGAGTCCCCATCGTCACCCTAACCCGCGAAGACTTTGCCGAAAGCCCCCTCCTCTTCCAAGGCATCCAAAACCACAGCCTGCACCACATTATTACACCGGACACCTTTTTCCACGGATCCTGGGATTTCTTAAATCAGCCTTTTGAAAAGCCAAAGGTATCGCCATCTCAGTCAACTTTGCGTCATGATGGAAATCAAACGATCGCTACGGCCATCGTTGACTTTTTCTCCTAGATTGCGTTGCGCTGCCCTATGGTTTCCTCCCGTTCCAAATCCAAGGATTTTTCATTGCAACTCGTAGCTCAGGATGCCCCCTCAAAGGCCAATCAATATACCCCTGTTCCCCAAGTTGCAGAGAAGGAACCAGAACCAGAAACAGAAAATGATGACCTAGGCTCAACCATCAGCCTAGCCTCAGCGGATGTCCGTCGGGTACTCGTCGCCCAAGACGATCAAGGCCAGATTTTAACCACCAAGCTCAATATTCTCTTTGTCAGCAACGGCGCATTATTGACAAACCTAAGCCTAGCGCGATTGATGATTTTTGATGAATGGTACAGCATCGTCTTTAAAACCTTAGAGTTACTCGGCTTTCTGGTCAGCTTTACCCTGCTCATTTTGGCCTTTTTTCCCCGTCAGGTAGTCATTAGCCCCAACCTAGAAGATCGCAAATTCCTCGAACGCTACCTGCCCCTCAGCCCCAAAGACTACCAACTCCAGATGTTAGTCAACCTCGTAGAAACCTACATCGCCAACAAACAACGCCTCGACGACGTATCCCAGTCCCTACGCTACGCCGCCTACGCCACCTGGTCGATCGCCGTAGTTATGCTCATTCACATGGTCATCATTTACTCCCTCACCTAAAGGCTTGGGTCTAGCCCTGGTTAAATCCTGACAATCCTTAAGTCACCGGCTGAATCCGCTAGATTTTGCCAATTAGCCTGCTTAGGTAACTCAGATAGTCCGATCCCACAACCACAAACATCCCCCCATTAAAAGCGATCGTCCCCCCCAAAGATCCCCCCGTACCCAAACCGAACATCCCTCACAGAAAGGCCACTTCCCCCCCCCCGCACCCCTAACTTGCCCTGACTCACAACAAAACCCAAGACAAATCCGATCGCGGAGAGTGTTGCTGTGGAGGGGATTCAGGCATCATAGAAAAAAGTTTTG
>DALYGI010000012.1:12449-23716 GCA_031971595.1 Prochlorotrichaceae cyanobacterium CTOTU29312 | reverse complement strand
GATTCTGTTGGAGATTCTAAAGTTTCAGATCCTTCAGGGATTTCTGAATAGGCATCAGCGACTACCGAAGTTTCAGGCTCAGCATCCGCAGCGATCGGTACAAAATCCACCGAGCCCCTAGAATTATCTTTAGAATCTGACTTCTCTGAAGCCGGTTTAGCAATAATAGGGGTATTCAAAACCTCATTGATACGCTTTAACCAAGTCTTAGAAAGATCAACAAATCGAGAGGATTTAACTGAATTTGGCTGAGCTAATAGGTCTGAAGATACGGCACCAATGGACTCTTCGGAAGCTGGCTGTACATTTTCTGATAGATCGTTGATCCAACTACATTGATTAAAGTGAACATTTAAAAAGTCTCTATTGGGATGGTAGCCGACTTCCTTGGGTAAATTCAGCTTCACCCCCGCAAAATTGGCATATTCAGAACCCTGTAAACGAGGAGATAGGATTACCCTATAATCTGTGGGATCAATAGCAATTAAGTTGCCTTGAAATAATCGGGCTAAATCTATCCGTAGTAATAACCCATTGGAGGGATGATCCCGATCGTTTTCGGCATCAGGAAAAATAACTACGGTTTCTAATAAGGAGACGATCGAACTTTTGCTTAAGGCACAACGATCGCCATAGGCATTTTTCACCGCCTTCTTAAACCGATATTCTACCTGTCGATCTAAGCGAGATGCAATTTGACTCGCCAGCCTTAAACTGCGCTGTTGGGCTGTCTCTGAGGAGCTAGAAAAAGAGGAGCTAGAAAAAGAAGATAATATTCCAGTCGAGGACGATCGTAAGGAACTAGAGGTGTGATCATCTAAGGCAAAATCACCAAAACGTATTGGGGATTCTGCATTATTAGGCGCAGAAGATGGAGATTCCACTGCCGCTTGAAAAGTAGTTTCTGGGGTAGTTCCTTGGCTAGATTGTCCAAACGATCCTAAGGGGGGATTGGCAGTTTCTACGGCATCTTCTTGTTCCTCCGTAGTCCCTTCATCGATCATTAAGTGTCCGGTTCCATCGGGCCAAATTAAATCTTCTAGATCAGCCCCCTCTAGATCAGCCCCCGTCAGGTTGGCACCATACAAATCCGTACCTTTGAGCTTGGCGGACTTGAGGTTTATGTGGGAAAGGTTTGCATACCGCAAATTGGCTCCACTCAGATCCACCCCCACACAGGAGGCATGAGAGAGATTAGCCTGTTTAAAATCACACCCCTGGAATTCTGCTCCACTGAGCAAAGCATTGGATAGATCTGCCCCTCGGAAAGAGGTTTTGAGGCATTGAGCCCCCAGCAGATTGGAACCACTCATCTTAGAATTGCTGAGATCCGCATGGCCAAGGGTCGATCCGGCTAGGTTGGCATTGGTAAAATCGGCCCCTTCTAAATTGGCACCATCCAGGTTTAACAAAGGGATTTGGGCAGAATGAAGTTTTACTTTAGGAAGGGAGACATTCCGAAAATCCCGCTGTCCTTGTTCAATTTTTGCTAAAAATTCACTAACCTGCATGGCGTATCGGGGTCTAATGAAGAGTGGTTTGTTAACTAAGGCTACAAAAGGGCGGTCAAAACCCAAGATCAGTAACAGTTCAGTAACAGTCTTGAGCTAGTCTGCTAAATAAAGATATTTTCTCAGTATAACCTAGGCTTAAGCTACCTTCCTAGCGTTTTAAATGTCTCCTCCAGACATTCAGATACTTAAGTGCATTCTCCTATGCTATGCTCCTCACCTGAGCCAGCCTAGAGTCCCTCCCGACCCTAGCGCCACCGGGACAGTGCAGAACCTATAGATCCTGAACCCCTCAAAAGTTAAACTAGAAAAAATCTCAAGTCACGGCGATATGGTGAGGATACCTTGATTACACTTATAGAAGTCTTGGAAGTTTACGGTACCCTGGACAATCAGATGGGCAAAAACTTGTTACCGTCTGCGGAAACCGTGCTATCCCGATCCCCGGCGGAGGTGCTTCTGCTGGATCTCAGTAATATTAAGTTTATTGATAGCGCGGGGTTAGGTGCCCTGGTGAAAGTGCTGAAAGCTACGGAAAGTAGGGGGAAACGCCTGATGTTGTGCGGTCTCAAAAATCAGGTGGCTATGCTGTTGCAGTTAACGCGGATGAATACGTTGTTCGAGATCCTAGACGATCGTTCTGCGGTGGCAGATCTTCTGAATCAAGAACTATCCGTGGATCGGAAGGTGACCCCAGAAATGTTTAAGACTACGGTAGTAACGCCCTAGAGTCCCTAAACTTCAGGACTTCAAGAGCCACTGTACTTCGCGGTAGCTGAGTTTGCGCCAACGACCGGGGTAGAGGGCTCCCAGTTGAATCGGGCCGATCGCTAGGCGATGGAGCCGTAAAACTGGATGCCCCAATTGCTCGGCAATGCGTCGAATTTGACGATTTCGCCCTTCTCGCATTTGAATCCGTAGGCAACTCTGTTTCTTGTCTTGCTGCAAAATTTCCACCGTGGCCGGTAAACTCAGATAACTTTTGCCCGTATCATCATCCACTAAGGGAACCCCCGTTTGCCACTTCTCTAAGGTTTCCGGCTGAAGGTAACCCTGCACCCAAACCCGATAGGTCTTGAGAATGTGGTGGCGAGGATGGGTGAGGCGAAAGGTCACATCCCCATCATTGGTGAGCAACAGGGCCCCGGTGGAATCACTATCTAAGCGCCCGATGGGATGAATGCCCGTACCTTCGCGGAGATCGAAGGGTAATAAATCTAAAACGGTACGGCGTTGTCGGGGGTCGGAGCAGGTGGAAACAACGCCCTTGGGTTTGTGTAACAAAACATAAAGCTTGGGAAGATCAAAGTTGAGGTGTAAGGGCTGCCCATCCACCTCCACCCGATCCCTGCCGGGCTGAATTCTTTGCCCCAGATAGGCTAATTCCCCATTTACCTTGATCCGTCCTGCTTCGATCCAACGCTCCACTTCCCGGCGAGCGCCTAAGCCTTGGTGGGCTAAAACTTTCTGTAAACGTTCGGGGGCCATTAATAATCAGGATGAATTGAACTAAGGCTAAATTGGACTTGAGAAGTTAAGTATAAATCCGCTAGAGGTTCCCTCGGTCTTGGGTTAGAATAAAAGATCTTTACCGATAGAGCATTCGCAAGTTAACACTCCAGAGGTAACCGAGAGACTTGTGGCTCCTTCCATCTTAGACCAAAACTATTGGGGACTTTTGATCTTTCTGGGAAAAATCTAAACTTTCATTCAGATCCGGATCCGATCGGTACACTGAAGTCTTCTATTTCCCCTACTCTTTTTTACTCGTCCTTATCCACCCTCACCGGAAAAATTCTATGGGCACGCCTCGATCGCCAAAACCAAATCGTCATCGTTCTTCCGGCAAACCGGGGGGAAAGTCCGATCGTTCTTTTGACAAACCCATGGGGAAATCTACCCCGAAGCCCAGACCTGGCGGAAAATTCTTGGGACGGCGGCGATCGGAGGAATCGGGGCAGGATACTCCTAAGCCCTCTCCCCGACCGCGAGATCGATCGCCCTTGGGAGATTTTTCGCCCCCCAGACGGGATCGCCCTTCAGACCGCCCCGATCGTTTTGATCGATCCGATAGACCCGATCGTTTTTCAGATCGATCCGATCGATCAGATAGATCCGATCGCTTTGATTCCCGTTCCGATCGTTCTTCAGGCCAATTTGATCGTTCCGATCGCTCCTCTGACCGTTTTGAGAAAAGGAACGATCGCCCTTCACGCCCCTCAGACCGTTTTGATCGATCAGATCGATCTGATAGATCCGACCGACCCGATCGATCCGATCGTTTTGACCGATCCGATCATTTTGACCGATTCGATAGATCCGATCGACCCGATAGATCTGATCGCTCTTCCGATCGCTTTGATTCCCGTTCCGATCGTCCTTCAGACCGATTTGAGCGAAAAAACGATCGCTTTTCAGGACGCTTTGACAAAGCCGATCGCTCCTCTGATCATTTTGAAGAACGATCGGAGCGATTTGGTTCCAGACCCGATCGCTCTTCCCCTCGGTTTGACCGGCGCGATCGTTCTGCCGATCGGTTTGATTCCAGACCGGATCAATTTGTGCCTCAGGACACCGAGTCCCCGGATACGGAGGAACAAAGCACGGATTTGATCTATGGTCGTCAAGCGGTGTTAGCGGCTCTGGAAAATCAGCATCGCTTAAATCGGGTTTGGATTACGCCTCGCCTACGCTATAACGATCGTTTTCACCTCCTGCTGCAAGCCGCCAAGACCAGAGGCACAGTGATTGATGAGGTGGATATTCATCGCATTCATCAAATTACTAATGGAGCCTTACACCAAGGGGTTGCAGCACAAGTTGCCCCCTATGAGTATGCAGATTTCCATGAATTGATTGAACAGGCTAAACAGATTACTGCCTCACCGCTCATCCTCGTGGCGGACAGCATTACCGATCCCCACAACTTAGGGGCTATCATCCGATCGGCGGAAGCCTTTGGTGCCAATGGTTTAGTGATCCCCCAACGGCGGGCCGTAGGCATTACCTCCAGCGTGGTCAAGGTGGCGGCGGGAGCCCTAGAACATTTCCCCGTCAGCCGAGTGGTGAACTTGAACCGTGCCCTGGAGGAGCTAAAAGAAGCAGGCTTTTGGATTTATGGCGCTGATGGCAGTGGATCCCAAGCCATCCATCAAGTGAACCTCACCGGAGCGATCGTTTTGGTCATTGGCTCCGAGGGCGAGGGATTGAGTTTACTCACCAAACAGCATTGTGATGGTTTGCTGTCCATTCCCCTCAAAGGTCATACCCCCAGTTTGAACGCCTCCGTCGCAGCGGGGATCACGCTGTACGAGGTTCAGCGTCAGCGCCTAGCCCGTGTGGTGCAAATGAACGCTGGCGTATGATCCAGATCACTGCTAAGACCAAGCATCAGTTTGGTCTAGATTTGGCTTGAAATCATGACCCATGGAACGATCCGATGGGGAGTAAGTAAGCTAGGATAATCAAGGTTTGTCTGGGTATCCCATCGACCCGATCGGCAGATCACCGGCACTTTCCTCTCCCTGGATCGACCATGAAAGAATTTTTAACCCGCTTTCTGAACCAAATTGGGCAGGCATTCTGGGTAGAAATTAAAACAGAAGTTCCAAATTGTACCTATTATTTTGGCCCTTTTCTAACAGAGCAGGAAGCCCATACCGAAAAAGATGGCTATTGGGAAGATCTCGCAGCAGAAGGAGCCCAAGGTATTCAAATGGTAGTTAAACGATGTCGCCCCACGGAACTGACGATCGAAGCGGATGAGTATAGTTCCTCGTCGGGGTTTTAGCCCTTAGGTCAGCCCCGTTTCTGGTCTCTATATCCTCGAATTACCCCTAAACTTTAGCCAAGGTGACCCGTTTCGATTGATTTTGGTACTTGCCTTGGCGGGCTTGATAGGTCGTTAAACAAGGCTCTCCTTCTAAAAAGAGAAGTTGGGCCACGCCTTCATTGGCATAAACTCGGCAATCTGCACTGGACGAATTGGAAAATTCTAAGGTAATACCTTCTCCCACCCAACCCGCTTCTAGGGGGGTAACATTCACGATTAAACCCACCCGTGCATAGGTGCTTTTGCCCACACAAATTGCGGTGATCGTAGGGGGCATGGCGATCGATTCGAGGCTGACTCCTAACCCGTAGGAATTGGCGGGAATAATGAAATAACTACCGTATTCATCGGTGTGCAAAGGCACTGGTTCTAAGTTGCCGGGATTGAATGCCTTTGGATTGACTACCGTGCCCGGAATATGTTTAAACACCAAAAATTCTGTTGGGGATAAACGAATATCGTAGCCATAACTAGAAACCCCAAAACTAATGGCAGGAAGCGATCGTCCTTCCATTTCAATTTGTCGAACTTGCTGGGCTTCAAAGGGGGAAATCATCCCCGCTTGGCCTTGTTCAATAATCCATTTATCATTTTTTAACATCATAATCGGTGGCAAGTGGCTAGAAGTTTGAAGAGAGTGATTAGTGGGAAAGTGGGGAGTAGAGGAGTTGCTTATCCTTCGTAGATTGAGCCATCGGGTAAAATAGCACCGGTTAGATCTGCCCCTTCTAAGCATACTCCCGTTAAGTCTGCGCCCCGTAGGTTGGCACGGCATAAAATAACGCCATTGAGATTGCTATAGCTTAAGTTAGCCCCTTCTAAATTTGCCTCGGTTAAATCACTGGCTGCCAAGGATTGTAACGATCGTTGTTGAAAAACAGTACGACACAATCGCGCCCCTTGGAGATTGGTTTGATACAGTAAGGCACCACTGAGATTGGTATAACAAAGATTTGCCCCTTTCAAGCTGGCTTTGCTCAGGGTGGTAGGCTGATCCGAGCCCGATCGCAAATCTGCTTCAATTAACAGGGCTCCGTCTAGTTTGGCATTGCATAAATTGGCACCGGAAAGTACAGCCCGCACTAATAAACTATTGGTTAAATCTGCATCACTCAAAATTGCGCCACTCAGTTCTGCTTCTCGGAGAATGGCATCTTGCAAATTGGCATTACTGAGGTTTGTGCCCCAGAGAATGGCTTCACTAAAATCTGCGCCGCTAAAATTGCCGTAACTAAAGTTGGTTTTGCCTAACCGACTTTGGCGTAGATCTGCCCGACTTAAATCAATCTGAGTTAAATTCAAATTGATCAAATCCATTTCTCGCAGCGTAATTCCCTGGAACTGACGATCGCCAGCGGCATATTCTTGAAGCAGTTTTTCGACACAAACGTGATGACTCATAGGTTTTACAGTTTTTATTAGTTAAAAAGGATAGCATTAATCCATCTGATTCCAGAGCTAGTGTATGACCAAACCTGCTTTCGATCCATCCTCCAATCCCTTGGAGCCCCGATCGTCCCAGTCCTCCCAGGTTTCTCCGGTTGGCGGGTTCGATCCCCAGTCCCTAGATCCAGATACCATTGCCGCCCACTATCGCCTTTTAGACCTTCGCCCCGGCGCAACGATCGAGGAGGTAGATCAGGCTTATTTTCGGCTCAAACGCCAGACTCCCCGCGAGCAGTTAGCAGCCCTGAAAACCGCTCACCAAACGGTGAAGGGGATGTTGCTCCATTACTTTGCGGAGCAGGAGGGAGACCCTAGGGAAACTTCCCCGGCTTCTGACCAGGAGGAGGCTCAGAGAGGCAACACGCCTTTTTTGGTTCAACTGGTGCGGCAATGGCTAGAGCAGGGGGGCGTTACCGCCGAGGTGACCTGGAAGGAGCCAGACCTCCACATTCGGGTGCCGGTGCAGCGGTATCCTACCCCCAACAAGGTTCTTCCCAAAATTCAACGATCGCTCCAGAAACTTACGGATGGGGAGCGGCAAGGTCTGGGGAGCATCAAGTGTATGGAATGCAACGGGGAAATCATGTGTCCTGGAAACAGGATCTCCGCCTATCCTCCCTCGGGTCAAGTTCTGGATTGTCCAGTACGCCGCTGCCGATCTTGATGTTGAATACGGTGGGACTCAGTACATTAGGCAGCGCTTGGAACGATCGTTGGAATGAGCATTGGAGTAACCTATTTTGGTTTCCGGTGGTGTCTATTCTGGCGATGTTTTGTAATGCCTTCCCTTTAACTCATTTCCTGTTGATTGGTCTGAGAATTTGGCTTCATGAATGGGGCCACGCCACGATCGCTTGGTTGAGTGGATACCGTGCCATTCCCTTACCCTTTGGTTGGACAAATGTGGAGGAAACTCGATCGTTGTGGGTCTATTTTAGTGTGTTAGCTCTGATTGGGTTATTTGGTCATAGCAGTTGGCGAGAGCGACGCTACTGGGGCACGGGGGTTGCCATGGGGTTATGTTTGTTGCAATTGTGGCTAACCTGGGGCATTTCTACGGATACTTTTGGAATGCTGCTGGCCTTTGGGGGAGTGGGGGGAGAATTTTACCTTTGTGCATTTTTAATGATTAGTTTTTTCTTTCCCTTACCCCAACGATTTCGCTGGGAAATCAATCGTTTTCCTGTTAATTTTGCCGCTGCGGTGACCTTTTGGAATGCCTATTCCCTCTGGAACAAGATCGATCGGGGTCAGGCTTTTATTCCCTGGGGAACCCTATTAGGGGGAGAAGGAGATGCGGGCGGCGATATGAATATTTTAGTCAACTATGGTTGGAGCTACGATCGTATTATTGAATACCTATTGTACCATTGGCAATCTTTGTGTATTTGTCATCTTGGGGGTATATGGATATATCATTTTTAGAGCCCTAAGGAAGCCACTGGGGATTTAAACCGGGCAATGGTAAAACTTCAGGATTGGGCAGGGTCTTATTCTGAGTTTCAAAGCGATCGGGAATGAGGGGTAAAACCCAGAGCCGAGCGTTATCAATGCTCTTACTTTGGGCTGTGGAGGGGGGCACATTTTGATCCGTTTGCTGCACCTGATCAAATAATAAGGCAATGCCATCTGGGGATAAACTCATGGCAATATTGCGTTGAATGGGGAGTTTTAAGAGCGGGGCAATGGCATCAGCGGGTAAGGGTTCTTCTGTCGAATCTGTAGACTCTAAAGCGATCGTTTCTTCTGGATTAACTTCTGAGTTTGGAGTTAGATTTGGGTTTGGGTTTGGATTTGCATTAGGATCTAAATTAGGGTTTTCTGTCCCTACCTGGGCTAGATCTGCGGTTTCTGAGTTTGGATTCTCTGGTGTTGTGTTAGCTGTGTTATCTATTGGTGTATTACCGGATGTTGTATTGCCAGATGTTGTATTACCAGATGTTGAACTTTCTGAATTATCTGAATTAAGAGACTCCGCCGCCGCCATCAGATCGATCGCTAGGAAAAAGGGTTCCTCTACATAGGTATCCCCCGGCAATAACTGAGAGCCTAAGCAATATAAAATCCTGCGATCGGGGGAGAAAATCACCTTCAAAATAGAACCATTGGTACGCCACAATTCCTTGGGTTTGCCTTGATTCGTCACTAAAAATAACGATCGGGTATAGTCCGTATTAAACCGTACCATCGCCGCCTGTCGCCCATCAGGAGATAGGGCCATCACCCGCCCAAACTGGGGTAAGAAATCCAAGGGCTCTGCCTCCGATTCTAGGGGTAAAACCGCCAAGCCCTGCCCCTGAGCCATAATCATAGATTTACTATCGGGAGTAATGAGAAAATCGCCCCCTGGTTCCGTTTTTAAAGGTTCTAAAACCTTCCCCTCCCGCAAAATCCACAACCCAAAATCAACCCCTGGATTTTTCTTATTCGCCCGTTGCACCACGATCGTTTTACCATCGGGGGATAAATCAAATTTAAGGTTTTGGTATTCATCACTAGGGATCAGCAGTTTAACCTGTCCCCCTGAGGTGTCCTGAGTAGAGGGTTTAGATTCTGTCGTCTTCAATCCCTGTTGATAGTCGATCCCTGTGGTCACACTATAAATTTGTAAGTCAAAATTTCCCTGATCGTACTGCACCCGATCCGTTGCGGAAAAGAGAATTCGATCGCTGTCAGGATAGGGTTCAAAATCTACTACCACTAAATCCTTGGGGGTGAGGATTTGTTTTTCCTGACGGGTTAAATTATATAAAATTAATTGATGTTCCTCTTCCCCAATCCCTAAATAAACAAAAGCTTGATCTCGGCTCTTAAACTGGGAGGAAAAGGGAGACTCTGGTGGAATCGATCGCTGCTTAAATTGATCCTGAGCTTGGGCTAAACTCACGGTAAAAGTTTGTCCATAGGGAATAGGATCCTCCAGAGTATAGGCCATCCGCCGTCCTGCCCAACTAAACTTTCCTTTGAGGGGGGGAGCAATGGCTAGATTGTCCTCCACACTCTTCCGATCCATAGGGCGATTAAAGGTTAAAATTAACCCCCGATCCTGAACCCCCACCACCTGATTATCCCAATTAAACGATCGGACACGGGGCACCGTTTGATCGCCCCACACTAACACTAAAATAATCAGAGCCGTCAGCACGCCAATGGTGACTAAAATCCAACGTTCCAGGGGAGACAAAGCCGATCGCAGCATGAAAGGAATTAGGGGCGCTCAAGGTTGGGATACTGCTAGGCATGGTAAGGATCAGAACTGATCACCCCATGCGAAGTTTATGCAAAGTTTACCTTAGATGGCGCTTTCGGCTAATCATCTGCGGAAGCATTTGAGCTTCGTTCCAGTAGAAACCGAGCATCTGAACACTATTCCCTACTCCCTATTCCCTATTCCCTATTCCCTACTCCCTATTCCCTACTCCCTATTCCCTACTCCCTAAATTACCGCGTCACTGAGAGAGAGCCGGATCGGGCGGATAGGGGCAGGGTTGACCCGTTACCAGTACGACTGAGGGCGGCAACGGAAAGGGGAGAGACTTCTGGCACAGCCATAGCCTTACCCGTTAACTCCTCCCGATCGCTTTCGGTGGATCGGGGTTGATACATTACATCGGGGTTAAACCGATAGCCCACGTTACGCACGGTTTGAATTAAATTGGGTTGGCGGGGATCCACTTCTAACTTTTTACGCAGGGAGAGAATGTGGGTGTCCACGGTGCGCGGATTATCAATTTCGTCTGGCCAGGCCCGTTGCAATAACTCTAGGCGAGAGAGGGGCAAACCACTGGCTTGGGCTAGCACATAGAGCAGGCTAAACTCCTGAGGTGTGAGGTCAATATGCTCCCCTTTGAGGCGAACTCGGCGCTGCACCAAATCTACCCGTAAGTCTCCATAATCTAAGTAGGCGGGGGGAATGGGGGCCCGAATCCGACGAGTTAGGGCATTGACCCGCGCTAGAAATTCCTGGATACCAAAGGGCCGACAGAGGTAGTCATCTGCTCCCGCCTTCAACCCCTCCACAATATCGCTTTCTAAACTCCGGTTCGAGAGAATAAAAATCATCACCTGAGAGTGTCGCCGTAGCCAGCGGCAAAATTCCAGCCCTTTGCCCTCTCCGAGATCGCCGTCTAAAATTACCAGGTCTGGCTGTCGCTTTTCAAACAGACTTTGCCCTTGCATCAAGTTGGCCGACTGACAAACCCCATACCCAATTTGTTGTAAATGCCAGCCTAACAGCGATCGGAGATGGGGGTTTGCTTCAATAATTTGGATGGTGACAGAATTCACAAATACTCAACCTTAAAGAGAGGAGTGCTTTATTGCTAGCGATAATGCTTACGCTAACAGAACTCAGAAGGCTATTTTGTAATGAATGCTACTTTCAGCGATCGGTCTGGCGGATATTCCCTTGGCGAACCCAGCCAAATCCTGGAAAGGTTGCAGAAAGTAGGGGTCTGGGGCGGGTCTGGGGCGGGTCT
>DALYGI010000012.1:0-12349 GCA_031971595.1 Prochlorotrichaceae cyanobacterium CTOTU29312 | reverse complement strand
GGGTCTGGGGCGGGTCTGGGGCGGGTCTAGCCTCTAATTTTAAGCTTATTTTTAGATTTGTAAAACCAGATCCCGGCCGGCCATTTTTGCTTTATAAAGAGCCGCGTCGGCGGTGCGGTAAAGTACCTGAAAGTCCAGACCGTCGATGGGATACTGAGCCACCCCTCCGCTAAAACTGACTTGAAAATTTTCCCCTTTCATACTGGTAAAGGTTTGCGATCGCCATTGTTTGCGAATTTCATTCATGCGCTTCACCCCCCCTTCCCGGTTGAGCCCTAGCATAGCAATGATAAATTCTTCGCCCCCCCAGCGGGCTAATATGTCTCCAGACCGACAATGTTGTTTGAGGTATTCCCCAAATTCCCGTAAAACCCGATCTCCTTCCTCATGACCATAGCGATCGTTGACCTGCTTAAAATGATCTAGATCCAGCACCGCTAGGCACAGGGATTGGGAGGACTGCTGGGCCATTTGTAGGAGGTAGGAAAACGATCGACTGCCCCCGGTGCGGTTCGCAATTCCCGTTAACAAATCCGTATCCATTTGATTGCGATACAGTTGACTCCGTTGCCAACGATTAACAATCCGGTTCACAAAGCCATCGGGGTTAATGGGTTTAGAGATAAAATCATCAGCCCCCACAGCAAAAGCATCCTGAAGGGTTTGCAAATCATCATGACCTGTTAAAAAGAGAATGGGCAGCCAACTCCATTGAAAATCTTGGCGAATCATTTGACAGATTTTTAAGCCATTCAATACGGGCATTTCTACATCTAAAACTAACAGGTCTGGCTGAATCCGACTCAGGGCCGAGCCAAATAGGATAGGGTCATTGAGCACTTCAACCTGAAAGTGAGTTGTTTTCAAAAGTGTACTTAACAACGTGGTAACTTGCTCATCATCATCCACCACCATAATTTTTACCTGCTGGTGGGCATGAAAATTCATGGCACGGGAAACAGAAGCAAAGATTTGGGAAGAGGTTACGGGCTTTTGTAGGAAGACATCTGCATTAAATTCCAGAGCTTTGATACGATTTTCTAGCTCTTCGGATTCCGACAACACAATGAAGGATGTATCCGAGGGAAATTTGGATCGAAGTATCTGTAAATAGTGCCAATCTTCATTATTCTTAAAGAGTTCTACATTGAGTAATAAAACCTTAGGAAAAGAGTCTTGTAGGGCTTCCAGGGTAGCCTGAACAGATTGCACAATTTTGATGCCCAGTTTCCAACTGCCCGCATCCCTGGCTAAGGTTTGGGCAAATTCCTGATCCTGATCGACCAGGAGAATATAATCAGCGCTTTTCTTGAGGTTTGCCTCTGGCGATCGTCCTGAAACGGGTTTGGGGAGCGCAGGTTCAGTAAGATTTTTGGAAGTTTGTGCCGGTTGTGCCGATGGTGCCGATGGTGCCGATGATTTCTCTAACGGCGGGGTAGGGATTTGTTCAAGGTCTGGATTAATCCCCTCAGGAGACCCTGGCAGGGGGAATGGAGTGGACGAGGAGGCAGATCCAGGCAAGGCAGACTGGGGCAAAATAGGCTGGGACGAACCCATGGACAAGGTTGTGGATAACAGATTTTCCGGCGAGTTTCCGGGACGATCGTTATTCTGTTGATCTTGCCGTTGATCTAGGTTTGGGCTGTGAGGATTTGGGCTGTGAGGATTTTGACTGTGGAGATTTGAACTGTGGAGTTTTACATCCGTTGCCATCACCACTTGATATAGTTCTAAAATGAGGGGCCGGGCTATTTCTAAACAGATTTTAACCTCATTAACCTGAGCAAAGGTTTTCTCTAAAGTCTGGGCGATTTTAGACCCCTCTTCAAACCCAAACGTTCCTAAGGATCCCGCTAATTTATGGCAAGTCCGTTGACTCCGCTCACAAAGATCAGGAGTCATTTCGCCCTTTTCTAAGGTTTGGAGTACATCAAATAAATCCTGAATCCGGCTGAACGTAGTTTCTTTGGTGCGTTGCCAAATATCACTCAACTGAGCCGCAAAAATATCATTCTCGAAGGGTGCGTGGGGAGTAGGAATCTGAAAAAAGTGATGCTCTCGCCGCACTAACGCATGAATACGGGCTAACAACTCACCGAGATCAAAGGGTTTGAGAATATAGTCATCTGCCCCAGATTCTAAGCCAATAATCCGATCGGTTTGGCTATTGCGAGCCGTCAACAGAACGATCGGGGTAAAATTGCCAGCACGACGCAACTGCTGACAGATACTAATGCCATCGAGTCCAGGCAGTTCTACATCTAAAAGGATGACATCATAGAGTTGTGTTTCTGCCCTGGTTTTACCCAGATCTCCACGATGCTCCACTACTACCTCATAGTTTTGGGCTTCTAGGGCAGACGTTAACAGTTCAATTAACGATTGATCATCTTCGACAAGCAAAAGTTGCATGGATAGTCCAAACTGGGCTGCTAGCTAAATCAGCCCCGGAGCAAGATCGACTTTTTCCTAGGCTTCAGATCTAGATTCTAGATTCTAGATTCTAGATTCTAGATTCTCAATTCTAATGCACCGTAGGAACGATTGTAATGATCCATGGGCTTGACTGGCCATTCTCATTTTGAAATTTCAAGATACGGGCGGTGTTCCCGTGTCCGCCTCCGTGTAGCGGTACAAATCTCATTGAACGATCGGGATTACGATGGCTTGAAATCGTGCCCATGACTAGGGAACCGGAAGAAACTCCCCCTATTGGGAGGGGGTTGGAACCTTCCCCGATCTAGATTGGCTAGTCAACAGCTAACCACGGGGGGATTGCCCCCTCGATCAGGGGAATTGCTGGGACTTGACATAGGATTTTAGAACCGCCCCCAGAATCGTCCTGGAATCGTTAAGAATGCGGATAAAAGGACTTGAACCTTCACGTCACGAGGACACTAGAACCTAAATCTAGCGCGTCTACCAATTCCGCCATATCCGCATGGGTTCCCATTATAGCAGTTAAAATCCCTTCTCGACCGAAACGATCGAAAATCTCGTTAAGGACTAGGAGGATTGGTAGCGGAAACCCCCTGTCCCTGGAACCCAAAATACCCCAACGCCACGATCGCTTCCCCTTGGGTCACGGCCTTTTGGGGCTGAAAGAGAGTGGTATAACCAAATACCCGCCGAATATTGGATAACTCCCCATTCTGAAAATCTAACAACACCGCCCCCAATGCCTCCCCACTAATTTGAGCGCTGTCTTGAAAATTCCAGGTCTGGGCAATGCGATCGATCGTGGCGGTGGGTAAACTCTGGCGGGCATCCAGGGGCACTTTCCACAACACCAGTTGTTCCCGTGTCAGGGGCGCATCCGGGCGAAACTGGGTGGCGGTCGCATTGCCCCGCAGGGGACTGGGTAAAATGCCAGCCTCCGCTAACCCTTGAATGAGGGTAAAGTCCGGATCGGTGGCGGGAATATCCCGGAAAATGGGGGTGACCGTGGTACTCGTGGCCCGAATTTGTTGCCCCGGACGATCGGCATAGAGACGATTATTGACCGTAAATAACCAGCGGGCAAACTGACGACGGCTCACGGGTTTCTCCCACACATCAGCCGGGGTGGTGGGCACGGTCAAAACCCCCAGGGCTAACACGGGCTTAACCGCCGCTTCTAGGGACTCCGGCACGGTAGGGTTTAGTGTTGTCCCCGCAGGAGCGGTCAAGGAAGGGGGCAGGGTGGGGCCGATCGCTTCTCCGAGGGTAGATGAGGGATTCTCTGGTTCTTCTGTATTATTATCAAGATCGGCATTAGGACTAGAGCTAAAACTAGGGCTGAGGGTTGTTTCGCCATTGGGGGCAGGGGTTCGATCGGTGATAGCTCGATCGGTGCTAGACGAATCCGTGGGAATCCGATCGGGACTGGTGGTAACCTCTGGTCGGGGTGTTTCCTGAAGCGTAGGATTGGAGGTTTCCCCCGTAGATCCGGGATTCGGAATGGGGTTCGGAATACTCAAGGATTGCTCAATGCGCTCTCCCCATGCCGTATTGGCACAGCCCCCTAACCCTCCTGAGAACAAGAGTACAGGCAAGAGTACAGCTAGGGGAAACTTCCGGTGTAGAGTGGACAGACGGACGGAGAATGTGGGCATTGCATGAATCTGGGTACAAGGCGATCCATAAGAATTTTAGGTCTAGATCCGGGTTTTGCGATCGTGGGCTATGGCTTAATTGAGGTGGATCCCGATCGGCCCGATGGTTTGCCTCGGTTAATTGATTTTGGCATCATCCAGACCCCCCCCCGTACCCCCATTGGCGATCGATTAGAGACGATTTACACGGATTTAACCACCCTCCTTCAACAAACCCAGCCCGATCGGGTGGCGATCGAAAAGTTTTTCTTTTACCGCATGAGCAATACGATTCTAGTGGCCCAGGCCAGGGGGGTGATTTTGCTCGCTCTCCATCAACAGCACCTAGAGCCGACGGAATTTACCCCCGCCCAGGTCAAACAAGCCCTAACGGGCTATGGCAACGCGGAAAAGATCGCCGTGCAGGAAGCGGTGGCCCGGGAACTCAACTTAGCCCAAATTCCCCGCCCCGATGATGCAGCGGATGCCCTGGCCCTCGCCCTAACCGATCGTTATAGCCGTGAGCCGGGGAAAACTCCATAAATCTTAATCTATTAGTTAAGCTTGGTTAAGCTTTGTAAGGCGATCGTTCCCTTCTTCCCCTCCCACGGTTTAATAAAGAAGAGAGGTACAAAATAGCGATGGATTTGAAAAAGACTGGCTCATAAATCGCTACCCTTGCCAGGGGTTTTGAATGCTTAGTTCAAACCTTTTTTTCTGTCTAGCGCCCCATTCCTAAGCCGCTGCATCTGCATTGCAATAGATGAAAGTACCCAGGGATTGGATGTACCTGGAGTGTGTTGGCTCGTGTTGGATCAATATTCAGTCACTCCAGTACAGGAGATTTACGAATCATCCTGAAAATGCTTGTTGACGATTTTTACTGATAGTGACTTAATCCAACGATCGTTAACTTTAGTAAATTTTTAATACAGGAGTTTGGGAGGAAAACCCATGATTAGTACCCCTATTGTTCCCGATGTTTCCATGACTGAACATCCCCAGGATCCTAGTAAAGCCCATGCTTTTGTCCTGTGGTTCAATCAAGTCGGAATCGCTGACGTTCCCTTGGTGGGCGGCAAAAACGCCTCCCTCGGTGAAATGATTCAGCAACTGTTGCCCAAGGGGGTTCGGGTTCCCAATGGCTTTGCCACTACAGCCTATGCCTATCGCTACTTTGTGCGCCAAGCCGGTTTAGAAGTCAAACTGCGGCAACTGCTCTCCGATTTAGACGTGGAAGATATGGGGAATCTGCGGGAGCGGGGTCGTCAGGCCCGATCCCTGGTGTTGAGTACACCCTTTCCCCCCGAACTAGAACAGGCGATCGTTTCTGCCTACGAGCAACTCTGTGATCACTACGAAGCGGATTTACAAAACTGTCAGGGTCTCTCAGACGATCGTCAAGAATCCTATGGACTCTATGGCCGGGATGTAGACGTAGCGGTTCGCTCCAGTGCCACCGCCGAAGACCTACCCGATGCCAGTTTTGCCGGACAACAGGAAACCTACCTCAACGTCCACGGGGTCAGTGCGGTTCTAGAAGCTTGCCACAAGTGCTTTGCCTCCATCTTCACCGATCGGGCCATTTCCTACCGCACCATCAAAGGCTTTGATCACTTTGAAGTAGCCCTCTCCGTCGGTGTACAAAAAATGGTGCGCTCTGACCTCGCCAGTTCTGGGGTCATGTTCTCCATCGACACGGAAACCGGCTTCAAGAACGCAGCCCTGATTACCGCCTCCTACGGTTTAGGGGAAAACATTGTCCAAGGTGCCGTCAACCCCGACGAATACTTTGTCTTTAAACCCACCCTCAAGGCTGGTTTTCGTCCCATTCTGGAAAAACGCCTGGGCAGTAAAGAGATCAAAATGATCTACGACCTAGGGGGATCGAAACTGACGAAAAACGTCTCCGTAGCCACCAGTGAACGCAACAAATTTGCCCTCACCGATGACGAAGTGTTGCTGTTAGCTCAGTGGACTTGCATCATTGAAGATCACTACTCCGAAGTGCGGGGCATCTATACCCCCATGGACATTGAGTGGGCTAAGGATGGACTGACGGATCAGTTGTACATCGTCCAAGCCCGTCCTGAAACGGTGCAGTCCCAAAAATCCAGTAATGTCCTTCGCAATTATGTCCTCAAAGCCGATTCTAGCAATACCCCTGTACTAGCGGAAGGTCGAGCCGTGGGAGAAATGATTGGTCAAGGGTCTGCCCGCGTCATTTTGGATGTACACCGCATTGATGAGTTCCAACCTGGGGAAGTTCTGGTCACCAACAAAACCGACCCGGACTGGGAACCGATCATGAAAAAAGCCAAAGCGATCGTCACCAACCAAGGAGGCCGCACCTGTCACGCCGCCATCATTGCCAGGGAAATGGGCATCCCCGCGATCGTCGGTTGTGGTAACGCCACCGGCAGTATCCAGACTGGGACACCGGTTACCGTCTGCTGTGCGGAAGGCGATCAGGGCAAGGTCTACGAAGGGTTACTGGACTTTGAAGTGCAGGAAACACCCCTGGATAACCTGCCCCAGACCCGCACCAAAATCATGATGAACGTGGGCAACCCCGAAGAAGCCTTTAAACTGGCATCTGTGCCCTGTGACGGCGTAGGACTGGCGCGGCTGGAGTTCATCATTGCCAACCACATCAAAGCGCACCCCCTGGCCCTGATGAACTGGGCCACCCTCACGGATGCCCAGGCTAAATTTGAGATTGGTCAACTCACCCATGAATACAGCAACAAAGCGGACTTCTTCGTGGATAAACTGGCTCAGGGCATGGGTAAAATCGCCGCTGCCTTCTATCCCAACCCGGTGATTGTGCGGATGTCCGACTTCAAGAGCAACGAGTACGCCAACCTCCTAGGCGGTCGGGAATTTGAACCCAAGGAAGAAAACCCCATGATTGGCTGGCGGGGTGCTTCCCGGTACTACGACCCCAACTACCGCGAAGCCTACGGACTGGAGTGCCAAGCCCTGAAGCGCGTCCGGGACGAAATGGGCCTAACCAACGTCGTCCCCATGATTCCCTTCTGCCGCACCCCCGAAGAGGGACGGAAAGTGTTAGCCGAAATGGAAAAACACGGACTGAAGCGGGGTGAAAACGGCTTACAGGTGTACGTGATGTGCGAACTGCCCAGCAACGTCATCTTTGCTGATGAGTTCAGCCAAGTCTTCGATGGCTTCTCCATTGGTTCAAACGATCTAACCCAACTCACCCTCGGACTCGATCGGGACTCCGCCCTAGTTGCCCACATCTTTGACGAACGCAACGAAGCGGTGAAACGGATGGTGAAACTGGCAATTTTGTCCGCCAAGAAATACGGTCGTAAGATCGGCATTTGTGGTCAAGCCCCCAGTGACTATCCTGAATTTGCCCGGTTCCTGGTGGAATTAGGGATTGATTCCATGAGCTTGAACCCGGATTCTGTCCTCAAGACGATCCTGGATATTGCCCAAGTGGAGCAGGCCAATGGGGCGATGGATACCATTACCCAAGTGGCTTGGCAAAGTTAAAACATAGAAACCAGGGATCTCGGTGAAGCAACCAGATCAAGACGATCGTTTTAGGTGCTAACCAGATCCCCGGTTTGCGTTGTTTCTTTCATCGATTGTTGGACTTTGTTGGAGAAGAAACCGAGGATCAAAACGATCGTTTTGTGGTCTCAGATCCCCAGTTTATTTATTTCTAGATCTCCAAAAAAATTAAGATTGAACAACGAAGACCAGAGAAACCGAAGATCTCGGTGCAATTAACTATAATAGTCCTGATTGTATCTCGTCAAAAAGATTATTAAGAAGGGGGGATGAACCTTTACTGCTGATCGTTTCTTGGCTGTGATATTAGTCAACTGAGATCAGCCTACTCAACCAGCAAGAAGGGTTCGGATGGCGCGATCGAGTTGGCTAAGCTTAACGGGTTTGCTAATATAGTCCGTTGCTCCGGCTGCGAGAACTTGTTCCTTGTCGCCGGTCATAGCTAAGGCGGTTAGGGCAATAATGGGTAAATGTTGGAAATTCGGATCTTGGCGCAGAGTTTTGATCACGGCTAGACCATCCATGCCGGGCATTTGAATATCCATTAACACTAAATCTGGGCGATGTTCCCGAATCAGATCGATCGCTTCTTCTCCATTCTGAGCAAAACTTAAATGATACCCTTGGGCAGACAGATAATCTTGCAAAGTCTCGATCGTGTTGAGGTTATCCTCTGCAATAATAAGATGGGGAGGTTGGGCGGAAGGGATTCTTAAAGCACTGGCTACCCTTAAAGCACTGGCTACCGCACTCAAACCATCAGCCTTTTGGGGATTGTCTGAAAATTGACCGGGTGCAGCAACAAGGATTGTCCTGGGTAACTGAATCGTAAAGCAACTCCCTTTGCCCGGTCGGCTGGTAAAACTCACAGTACCCTGATGCAATTCCGTAATTCGTTTCACCAAGGCTAACCCTAAACCAGTTCCCGAATATTCTCGATTTAATTTGCTATCAATTTGTACAAAGGGCTGAAATAGTTTATCCCTTTGGCTGGAGGCAATGCCAATCCCCGTATCAGCAACATTAAAGTAAATTCCATTAGACTTGATGACCACGAGGAAACTTACCCGTCCCCCGGCCGGAGTAAATTTGACCGCATTACTCAGTAGGTTAATTAAGGCTTGACGGATTCGCCGGACATCAACGTGTAAGGAAACCGTTTTCTGGGGTAAACAAAGCTGAAGATTTAATTGCTTTTTCTCGGCATCAATCCGAACAAATTGGAGGCTATATTCACACAGGGTTTGCAGATCGATCGTGTCCCTGTCTAAGTTCCAGTTTGTCCGCTTCAATTTTCGCTAAATCCAAAATGTCGTTAATCAGTCCCAGTAAGTGTTCTCCACTGGTGGCGATCGTCTCGATGGCTTTGGATTGCTCTGGATTTAAGGTTTGATAAATGCCCCCACTGAGTAATTCTGCCATACCCAAAATCGAGTTTAGGGGGGTGCGTAGCTCATGACTCATACTGGCTAAAAATTCATTTTTGAGGCGAGTGGCTCGTTCCAGTTGTAGATTGGTTTCCAGTAGTTTTTGCTGACTTTTTTTGCGTTGGGTAATATCCTGTAAAATTCCCACCGTACCAATGATTTCTCCTTTGGAATTGAACAGGGGAGCTTTATTGGTTTCTAACCAGATTTGCTCACCATTGTCCAGGACGATCGTTTCTTCAATTCCTAGCTTAGCCAGACCCGTTTCCATGACCCAGCGATCGTCTGCCCGATATGTTTCTGCATACTCTGGCGGGGCTACATCGTAATCAGTTTTGCCTAAAAGATCATCGGGATGTGCCAGATTCAAAAACTCAATAAATCGCTGGTTATAGCCCAAGAAAGAAGAATTACGATCTTTCCAAAAGAGGGGTAAAGGACTGGTATCTAAAACCGTTTTGAGAAAGGCTTGGGCTTCCTCCAGATTCTGTTCTGCCAATTGTTGATCCGTAATATCTAAAATGATACCTCGCCAGAGAATACTCCCATTCACTTGAAGCTCTGGAGAAGCCATTACTTTAATCCATTTCTGTTTGCCATCTGTTGTAATAATACGGTGTTTCGATCGAAATGTTTCTAATCGTTCTGTAGCAGTTTGAATCTCTAGTTTAAGCAAATTAAGATCATCGGGATGAACTAGAGAAAACAGGGCACTAGCATTTTCAAGAACCGCCTCTGGCTCCACACCATAAATCTCACGAACGTAGGGACTCACGTAGGGAAAACTCTCTCGGCCATCGGGACAGAGCAGATAACGATAAATCACCGCTGGTACACTTTCTGCCAAAAGCTGGTAGTTAATTTCACTTTGACGTAGGGCCGCTTCCATAGCTTGCTTTTCCCGTTCCAGCCGATAGCCTTCAATTAAATGACTACAGGTTAAAAGAAAGGGATGTAGGTCATCCACGATGCTCTGGTTGTAACCAGCCGATCGGTTCGCAATCCCCACTAAGCCGATTAATTGCAAACCTTTATAAATAGGCAATTCTAAAAAAGTATGCAACGGTGGAAAGTCTGCCGGTAGTTCCCCTCGACGGGCATCCAGACTGAGGCTATTAGCGATCACAGGCTGACCAGTGACGATTACGGCTCCAAAAAGAGTGTTTATATTTTCAAATTGTATTTCCGTTTCTATACCCATTTCCAGACTCTCTTTATACAGCCTTAGATTCCAATTTAAGTCGCTAAGACCATTGATTTTTAAAGGCAAAATTCCTCGATATTTTGCGAAATCTTCTGTAATGAAAAAAGTGTCATCTGCTGCTCGACAGACTTCACCAATAAAACAAAATTCGCTGTCCGTCAGTTCTAGCAATTGGGTCAGTAAATGATTAAAAATACCTTGACGATTGCCAGCGGTAATAAATTGAGATTGAGCTTGGCTAATGGTTTCTAAAAGGGCATTACTGCGTTGCAGATCGGTGGTTCGTTCCCTCACCCGTTGTTCCAGGTTGGCATTTAGTCGTTTCAGGTCTTGGAGCGCTTGAATATTTTCATTAATTAGGGCATTTACGATCAGCGCAGTAATAATAATGATGCCAATAAAGGCCTGCAAACCAGTGACGGGATAGTTCACATCCGCATTCCCAAAACTATCGAGGCTGTTAAGGGTTCCCAGTAGGGCCAGGCTAGAAACCATCAGGGTCAGGGGCATCAGTTCCTGTTCACTAAAGCGAAAGGCCGTCCAGATAAGGCAGGGAATCAGGATGTATTTTAGGGGAGCAGATAGCCAAAAGGACAGGATGGCAATGACCAGAGCGATCGCTACAATTAGCGCCAATTCCAACCCTTTCTGTTTCAGAAAAAGATTACGAAATGGTGGCGGGGATCCTCTGGAACGCCGACTGTGCAAAACCATGCGGCCCCAAGTGAGGAGGGAAGGGGTCACCATTAAAATGCCCACCACATTGGAAATCCACCAGGTCAGCCATACCGTAGCAAACTGAGACCAAGGCACATGATGAGCTAGGGTCAGAGCCGTAACGCCAAAGGTCGCATTCACGATCGGCCCGGTCAAGGTTGCCAAGAGCAAAAAGAGATAAGTGGCTCTTACGGTCTGAAAGGGATAGTCAGTACCACTGCTGCGCCGAAAGCTCCAGGCTCCTAAAACCGTCCCCAGAGTCGTTCCCAGCGCAATAACCCCCACCTTCAGGATGGACAGCAAGCTCAGGAGAACGCTGCCCGTTTGGGCAAATGCGCCAATATTGGCCAGAAACGAACCCAGAAAGACCCCCGGCCATAGCCACAAACCGCCCAAAATTGCCCCCGCCATCGCAAAGCCATCCGGCGGCCAGATCGGCGTGACATTTTGGGGGGTTACCGCAAATCGACGGGACAGTTCCGCCGTAGCACAGTAGACCAATGCCAGGGTAATGATGGCCAGGAGCCGAGTCCTTAATTGCCCCCCGGTTAGATGCAACTGTCCTTGCCAGGGTTTTCTGATTAATCTTAAAATCATCATGGTTTCTCGTTTGCTCAGGGTTTTATCATTGATGTAACCATTGAGCTATAAACCTAGATTACATTATATCTTTTTAGGAGTATTTATCATTATTTGTGCTGAAGCCGATCGTCTTCAGATATGCTTTTGGGACGAGCCAGGGGTTAGCTTGAAATCCATGAGAGGCAAAAATTTAAGATGAGGCAAAGTATTGGAGGATTTTTTAGCACTATGAAAGCTTTAATAGCTACCCATACTCAGTCTAATGATTGGAATCTTGAGAGTATCTGTGAGACCTTAAAGCAGTATATTCCTGAAGTTAAGGTACATTATGGTGTTAAAACCCTTGGAGTTTTTAGTTCTTTTGTTCGAGAAGAGGCAACGACAAGCAGTGATTTAGATCTGTTAGTTGAGTTTGAGGAAGTACCAACATTTCGCAAGTATATGGACTTAAAGTTTTTTCTAGAGGATTTATTTAATCGTCCCGTGGATTTAGTGATTGAAGATGACATTAAACCTCTGATTCGACAACAAATTTTGAGAGAGGTGGTTTATGTCTCGTGATCTCAATCTATATTTGCAGGATATTTGTACTTGTATTAATAAGATCGAAGACTATGTAGGAAATATGGGGTACTCTGATTTAATTGAAGATTCAAAAACATTAGATGCTGATCGCCGCTCAATTCAAGTGTTATGCCCAAGTACCTATCTGTTAAAATTGTGTCTCAGGTGCTGTTCCTGTGTAGCCCTAGCAACTAATTAAATAAAGTAAAGCCATACGAACCGCTACCCCATTGGTGACC
>DALYGI010000011.1:0-23787 GCA_031971595.1 Prochlorotrichaceae cyanobacterium CTOTU29312 | reverse complement strand
GGTAACTATCCCGAAACCCTTACGCATGCTACCTTTGGGCGGTTTTTTGTTCACTCTGTAAACATCGTCGCTCACTCTGTAAACCGAAAAGCTTAACTTTTGTCCACTCTGTAAAGTAGTTCTGTTAACTCTGTAAGCCTGTTTTATAGTCTAAGTTAATACCGTTAATTTTCTTTTGTTAACAAAACGCTAGAATGACTGTAAATGTTAGGGATCGGACGATGAGCTTTGTAACTACCAAGGAAGAGGAAGACGATCGGAAAGTCCAAGCCTTTGAGTTGTGGAGAGAGGGCAAAAGGCAGCAGGACATTGCGAAGGCTGTTGGCGTAACCCGGCAGACGATCTCTAAATGGATTAATAAATGGAAGCATCCCGTTGAGCAGACGATCGTTACTAAGCCCATTAAAAAGTTGGTTGAACTGGGAGAACACCTTGAATCCCGTGATGCGAACCAAACACAATTAGTCGAAGCCATCGGGAAGATTGGCGAACTCTACAGCGAAACTTTGGAGATTGCAGGATACATCGACCGGCAGCGAAAAGTGTCGGATTCTATGATTGGGATGATTGGGAAATCTTTGTTGGAAATTCAGAAGGAGGTGGCGGGGGGGGCTCGGTATTTGGATTACCACAAGGAGTTGAGGAACCTGTCGGCAACGCTGACTGAAGCGCAAAAAGTATTTAACCTGGCTTCAGGATTGGCCACGAATCGACTGGCTGTAGATATGGGGATGATCGAAAAAACGCTCGCCAATGTACCCCAAGCTGCTCTTGATGTTTGGGCTAGGGAAGTAGAAAATGGGAAAAATAGTTGAGGAAGAATATGCCCCTAAAATCCGGCAGCAGTAAAACAGTAATCCAAGCAAATATTCAGCAATTAATCCGTGAAGGATACCCGCCAAAGCAGGCAGCAGCGATCGCTTATGACCACGCAAAAAAGGGACGCAAGAAACGTCCCTAATCAAGAGGTTTGGACAATAATAGCGCTTTGAGTAGGGGGGAGGGGCAGGTGGCGAGGGCTTGGTTCTTGTCGATGGGTTTCACCACGGCATCTTTGGCCAGCGCAGCGATCGTTTCCCCGTCTCCCCCCTTGAATTTTTCTTTAACCATTCTTGCGGGACACCCCAGGGGCGGAACCAGACTTCTTACAAAGCATGGCGGGCATAGGATTGCGAGGGGTCTTGGGGGTAGGAGCGGACTTGGAGCCACCGTAGGACATGGATTTCATAAGGGTACCGAGGTAAGGGATGATCCAATATTAGCACACCCCTAAAATATTTCTTACTTGACAGGGTTGACAGCGCTAGAACAATCCCTTAATATAAAGAAAGTTAAGCAACCGCCCCAAGGGCAAGGACACAACCAATGACTGCAATGGCTATTAAAATCTCTGGATTCTCTGGCACTGAGGTGTCAGAGGGGTTCGAGTCGATTGAGATAATCGACTTTCACCCAGGATGTCAATCTTCCCTCTGGGCAGGGAACACCCCATTCCGGGGGTTGGCGGTGACCCAAATCTCTTGGCATAACAATAGAACTCGACGAGGGGAGATTTGTGCCCCGGAATGGGCAGACAATTTGCCCCCCTCCCTAAAGGAGGAACTAGCTGCCTTTGTGGCAGCGCCAAAAGCGTACTAATACGAACCCCCCGCCCCTCCACAAGAGGGGTTTTTCTTTGCCCAAAAATATTCTTAATAGGGTTGACAGTCTTAATACGATTGTTTAGTATAGAGAAAGTTAAGCAACACCTGAGGACACCATGACCCGCTACGCACACCAGTCAAGTTACGCAAGTTTCAACAATCAGTACAGCGATGCCTACCTAACGATCGCTGATGAACTCTACCAAGCCGGGCGCGCTTGGGGCGCTGCTGGCAACACACGACCCCCCAAGTGTTTCCCCCTCGATCGTGGGGATGGCAGCGTTACCGACGTCCCCATCGTGGGGGCCATCAGCTTCAACGCATCGGAGTTTGTCCGGGGGTGGAAGGAGACCCGCCCCCCCATGCCCGCCAAGAAGGGCAAGCGCTAGAGTCCACGCCCCTCCTCAAGAGGGGTTTTTCTTTGCTCAAAATATTTCTTGTTCAATAGGGTTGACAGTCTTAGAGCAAAGTCGTAATATAAAGAAGTAAACACACAGCCCAAGGGCAAGAACACACGACCCATGACTACCGAAAAGACCATCTTTACCCCGGACGAACTCAAAGCCTCCTGTCTCACCGCTCTGTCTCAGTGGGACTTTAACCCTGATTATTATAGGGAAGAGTGGGGCTCGGATGCAGAAACCTACGTCAATAACTACAAGCTGGTGCTGCAACAAATGATTGAAGAGCCCGAATCCTTCATGGATGATGAGGAAGATAAGAAGTGCCTGAACTTGGAAAACCATCCCGTACCGTTCACGGGATCCGCCCCTGACATTTGGGAATACCTAACAAGCCGCTGCGAATCCTTTGCAGCACTCTGGACAAACTAACCCCCCCGCCCCTCCCAGCGAGGGGTTTTTTATTGCCAGAAAAAAATCCCCCCAGGAGGCCCTAGGAGGATTTTTTTGCTATAGTTGGGGTAAGCGGTCACCCAGACGCTTGTTGGTCGCAAGTGAGAGGGTTGAAAATAGCCGCTAAGATGTTTTTTCGGTGTAAACCCCACCGTACTAATATGTTAACAAAAACTGTCAAGTCTGGCAACTACTCTGTAAAATTCCGTCCCACAAACAAGCGGCAACCATGCCCCATCTGTGAGGACACTAAGGGAAAGTGCAGAACTACTGAAGGCGATTTAATTCTTTGTACGACCTACCATGAGTCAATCCCAGGCTGGCACTTCATAGGCAAAGCCTCTAACGATTTCTGGAGTAAGTTTGTCCCCGAAGGCGATCGTCCGGAACCGCGCCCCGCTAAAGGGTTCAAGGAGCCGGAGCCGCAGAAAAGAATCATCACGGCAGAAAAGTGGGACAGCACCTATCGCACAATCCTCAGCCAAATTCCCCTCACCGATCGACACATCCAAGACTTTATTCGCCGTGGTCTAACGTCCTCAGAGATTGAGTCTTTAAGTGCTGTAGCCCGTTCCACGGTGGGCGGCTATATAATCCCATTTCCTGATGTCTATGGGCGCTACGTTGGTGCTCAGAAGCGGTTGGATGAACCGGGAGATGGTGGGCGCTATCGCTGGCACTATCCTGATTATTCTTGGTACCTAGGCCATGGGCAATTTATTGGAGCAAAGGGTGAGCCAGAGAAGCCTCTAGCAGTATGGGGAACCGGTAGCCCTTGGATTATTGAAGGTACCGGGATCAAGCCGTTAGTGGCCAGCGTCCGGCACGGAATCACCGCTATTGGGGCCGCTTGTGGGCAACATTACCTGAGCCCGAAAACATTGGCTGATTCCCTGAAACAATTGGGGAATCCGACATCGATCGTGTTCTGCCCCGACAGTGGGGATGTAGTCAATGCCCAGGTGATGCCACGGATCCGCAACAATGTTGCCCTGTTAGAATCCATGGGGCTAAAGGTGAAAATTGCCTGGTGGGGGCAGTTCACTAAGGATGATGCAGATATCGACGAGATCCCAAATCTGGATAAGGTGCAGTACCTGACTCCTGATGAGTTTTGGGAATTGGAAATACCTATTAATACTCCAAAGTCTTTCATTGACTGGGTTCGGGAAACAGCAATGAAGTCGGCCAACTCTTTCCGGGAGATGGTCTTGGGTTCCAAGAAAGTTGACCTCCCCAACAAGATCACATTAGGGAACGGCGACCCTGTGCCATCCCGCAAAGACTATCCCGATCCGCCACAGATTGAATATCGAAAAGGAACAAATATTGCTGAGTTAATCGCTAAACTTAAAGCCGCCGGATGGGAGTCTGCCATTGATATTAGTTTTACCGGCGAAGGCAAGTCGCATCGGGCCGGAGAACTCCACTTTAATGGAACGACTTGGTACATTGACACCAATCACAACAACCCTTCTGTCGATTCAATCAGGGACGGGTATGCAAACCTATGGCCAAGGCACAATGGGCTATGGGAAGAGAATGGAGTCCTAACGCGGAAACCAATCCAACAACAAGAGCCATCAATCCCCGGCAATTGCCCTAGCGCTGATCTATTCCCTATCTTGAGTGCTAAAAATTATGCAGTAGAGGGCAAAGAAAATCCTATCTGTGGAGTATGCCCGCACAAAGGACATTGTGGAATTGATTTGTTCAAGTCCCAGCGCAGACAGGCGTTAGCATCCCCACGGATTCGGGCCGACATCCATTCTTTGCCTATCCCTACCGAGTGGAATTATTCAGGAGACACAGCAATTATTGAAGAGGCGACAACGATCGCCCGCGCAAGTCTTCAAAGGTCTCAGTCAACGACCCCTGAATTGCTGATGCTCCTCAACAAAATTAAGCGCGGAAATGCTGACGTTTACAGGTCTATCGAGCCATTAGGGGACAAACTAATTGAGCTATTAGAGTCGCAGAAACCCCGATATGGGTTAGGACATGAAGACATTGTTCAGCATCTACCTGCAATCCCGGATATTAATTTAGAGGCAATTACCCAGGCATTGAAGCCAGAGTTAAAACTCGATATGGCTGATAGTGCTAAAGGCGTATCCCGCACCTATTTCGAGCAGCAGGCTATTGAGGAAAATAAAGCATCCCTTGAAAATCTACCTTCCAATGCCTTAATCCCACTGCTAGAGTTCATGATCGACGGCAAAGGATCCTTGTCGATGGAAAAGGACACCCTGACCGTTACTCGCCCTGATGAACGAAAGCGGACTACTATCCAAAGCTTTGGGTTTAGGCTATTCCTGGATGCAACCGGGAACACTGAAGCAATTGAAGCAGGGTTTGGGTTACCTAAAAATTCAATCATCAAAATTGCACAGGAGATGCCCTGTCTAAAGAATTTGACCGTCTACCAAACCAATATGAGCGGGCTGAAGTCTAAGCAACGATCGGAGTCGGCCAATGAACGAGTTGAGGCTTACGTTGACCATCTTCGGCACCTGCACCCCGACCTCAAAGTGCTTGGACGCAAGGGGGAAAAGGGGATTGATGGATGGTGGGGGAACCACAATCGGGGTACCAACAAATTTAAGGCAGAAAAATATTTGCTTTCAATCGGGCTGTTTTACCTGCACGTTGGGGCCATTCAATCAGAGTATCGATCGTTTTTTGGGACGCTTGAAGGGTTCCAAGAGTATTACACCAAATTAGTCCAGGATGAAATCATCCAATGGATTGGACGGCAGCGGGTTCAGCACTTCCCAGAAGTTCAGTTTCACCTGGATATGCTGGCAACGTGGGAAGGCATAGACCTCAAGTTTTTAAACGATCGCTTTGGAATCAAGGTCGTAGAGCGTCAGGCAGTCATGGTCTGTACTGAAGCCGGGGACACTGGAGAAAAGATTAAATTCAAGATCTTTAATATTGCCAGGTCAGCAGGAGCCGTTACCCAAGAGGCATTGGCCAGCGCTCTCAATATTAGCCAGCAGGCATTCTCAAAACACGTCCAAGCCATCTATGGCAACTGGTCTAGCCTTAAACAGAAGATACAACTTTTCCTTAGTAGCAATAAAGGGAAAGTTGTATTACCTGGAAGTGATGAACCATCCTATGAAGCGGTTTATACCCTGGCCAGCTTTATTGAATCCCTTGGACTAGGTAATTATTCAGAATTTGATGAATTATGGGACGATCTACCTCCCCACCATCAATCTTTTTACCTTGGGAATCTCTTGGGATTGCTCCAATCGGTAAGTTAAAGTTACATTTAGGTGCAAAATAGTTTATACTAAAGGGATGATTCACTTAATCCTTAGGATCACTATGATTAAACTCACAGAACAAGAAACCCATTTGATGCTCCACATGGTCGGGGCAAACGATCGTTACTTCGGACAGGGGTATAGGAATTACGCAGCTTTTTATCCTTCGTCAGAAGGCAAGGCAATTATGGATTCGCTGGTTCAGAAAGGAGCCGCTGTTTTTAGGGGGGAGCGACTCGGTATGATGTACTGGTCTGCAACAAAAAACGGCTGCATTGCTGCTGGTGTCACAAAGGCTGGTACAGAAAGAGCCTGTCCCAAGGAAAAGAAAAATCCCCCAGCCGCATCAAAGGACTGAAGGATTCATAAGGAGCAACACACAACGCAACCTATAGACTACCACCGGAACAAGGTTTAGGATAGGGGTTGACACTCTCAAAGCGTTGTGTGATACTAAGGTATAGAAAACAAAGAGCCAGACAGGCAAGGACACACGACCAATGACTCGCACATACACTTCCGACGCAGAAGCTTACGAAATCTTTGTTGGGCAGATTACGCCAAAAGAATTTGTAAAAGGGTATGAAGCGGTAGACGAGGCTGTAAAAGATTTCTTGCGGAATTTTCCGTATGATGAACCAATCCCAGAATGGTTAGAAAATTCACTTTATCGTTACGTTGAGTCAAACCTTAATTAAATGAAACTATCCGGGATATTTTACGAATGTAAAAGAGATGCCTACATCTCATCGTGGAACTTTGATCCACCTGCTATGAAAGCGGGGGATACAGCAAAAGTTGCTGAAGTTCTAGTAGCTGCCCCCAACCCGCTGTACCTCTTTGTTCCAGAAAATGGAGATAAACCCTTTGCTTGGCATCGAGAAGAGATGCTGAAATACGGGGAATTCAAATCATAGTCCATCAGAGCCCCTCCCCATGAGGGGTTTTTTGTTGGTCTTGCTCAATCTTTCTCCTCAACGCTTCGGCCGCTGCATCCTGTCTAGCCTGTTGTGCTCCTTGGTGATATTTCCTCAAAGCCTCCTGTCTCACAAATGCCAAGTCCGCTGCTTCATTTTGGTTAGTCGGTAATGGCGGTGGGGCGGGTCGTTCCCCTTTCTCGGATTCAATCTTTGTCTCCTCGTACAACCGTTCCTGCTCCGCACAGACCTGTACTACATGATCGTAGGGGATATTTTCTAGGGCTTGCTTGGCCCCAATCCAATCACCGCTCCTCATAGAGAGCATAGCCAGCAGCCGGCAGTAGGGGTCGCCTGTTTCAGTCTTTCCACGGGTGCCAGGGGGCAGGGCAGGGAATTGAAGATCTACCAGTTTCCCGCTCCCCTCCTCAGCAAAATATAATAATTCCGTAATTTGGTGAATATCGAGTTTATCCGCATCAATGCCATGCAGCGTAAGCATTTCACGGGTTAGCCAAACAAATAGTGATGCCTTTGGATCGCCGTCAATATCTGCACCCTCGTCCCACAGGTAGGCAATGGCGTGAGTTTTATTATTCTGTGCAGCAGATTGGGCAAGGAATGAGTCTTTAATAATTTCCCAAGCGTCTTCCCAATGTTCCAGAAAAGTAGAGCGTTGAGCCATCGGCAGGCAATATGCTTTAATTATTGTGCCATCATGTTGAGTAATAATTACTCGTGAACGATCGCTAAAAGTGGCAGCCATGACAAACCTTGCTTTTGATACGAGGATGCTTGAATCTTTGCCCGACGGGGTAATGGTTTTAGAGAAAAACCTGTGCATCTATGCTAACCCGGAGCATCGCCGTTTATGGCTCGGCACGGATTATTTAATAATCCCTAGAGGAGAGTATAATGCAATTAATCCTACGGTTGACCAATTAGTTATTTCCCGTAATATGGGCGCTCACACTATTCAGGTCAACAAAGGGAGTTCTATTTATTACTATTATCTCTACTGTTTCCCAGTCAACTGTGATTACTATTTTATACTGACCCGTGACGTGACGCAGTTGTACCTGGAGTCTGAACGGGACAAGGAGTACCGTGATTTATTCAACGCCACTTTTAGTACGATTCGATTTCCACTAGCGATCGTCGACAATTTTGGAATTGTTAACCGTTTTACCCCTGCATTTGCGTTCTGCTTTTCGGATGTTGTCACTCTTTCAAGCGGTAACTTTATCTGGGATTTCTTCACCCACGATCGTCCCGCTGTAAAGGAATTGTTTGAGGAAATGGTCAAAACGCGCCAGCCGTTTGAGAGGAACGGGTTTCACTTTGTACCTGTTAGCGATAGGTGGATTGAAGTTTATTCCCACAGTGATGCTCACACAAACAAAGGCACTGAGGACAATATTCAGGATTATTTGACGTTCTTCAAAGTACTAAGTTCATTCAAAAATTGGCCATGGAAAACTATCCTGATTGTGGCAGTATTCCTAACTACTTTGATTGGAAAGATTGACCCTAACGTATTAATCCAGCTGCTTAATGGGACACCGACAATAGAAGAAACCCAGCCTTGACCGTTTAGCACAGCATTGATAATATTAAATCGCAGTATCACAACGCAAGTATGAAGTTTTCAGTAACGCAGTCCATCCTAAACGAGAACCTTTCCCTAGTCTCACGGGCCGTCCCTTCACGCCCTAGTCATCCAGTCCTCGCAAACATCCTCGTCCGGGCTTCAAATGGTCAAGTATCCATGCTCGGATTTGACCTTAGCCTTGCCATCCAAACTTCTTTTGAGGCACAGGTAGAGGAAGAGGGGGTGATCACCCTGCCCGCCAAGTTGTTCGGGGATATTGTCAGCAAGATCCCGCACGATGCTTCGGTCATCATCACCGTTGGGGAAGAGGTGACCATTCAGACCCCGACCGGCAAATATCGGATGCGGGGGATTGACGAGAAAGAATATCCCGAACCGCCAAAAGTTGACCAGGGTGAAGCGATCGTAATCGCCGGGGCTGAGTTGGCAGCAGCTTTTAAGGGCACAGTCTTCGCTTGCAGTTCGGACGAGACGAAACAGGTTCTTTGCGGGGTACACCTGAAATCGACGCCTGATTCGATTGAGTTTGGGGCTACCGAGGGACACCGATTGTCAGTTATCAATGTGCCCTGCGAGTCTAAAAATTTAGACCTCGTTCTTCCCACAAAAGCCATTCAAGAATTATCCCGTATCGCTGGGGATGAGGACGTGTCAATGCACGTTGACCGGGGGCTGGTGCAATTCCTTTGGGGGAATCAAAGCTTAGTCACCCGAACGATTGACGGCAGTTACCCAAACTATCCTCAACTAATCCCCAAGGAATTTACTGAACGTTTCACTGTGGATCGGAAATCCTTGATTGGGTCCCTAGACCGAATCTCCGTCCTCGCAGACCAGAAAAATATTGTAAAAATTCGCATTGAGCCGAATGAACAACGGTTGACACTGCTCGTGGAGACCCCAGACTGTGGCAGCGGGCATGAATCGTTATCCGCTCAAATCAGCGGGAGCGAGATGGAGATCGCCTTTAGGATTAAATATCTAATGGACTGGCTAAAGGTCGTCACTGTGTCGGAAGTTGAATTTAATTTGAACACCCCGACCACCCCCGTGGTACTCAAACCGCTGGGAGGCGGGCAGCAGATTTATTTGGTGATGCCTGTGCAGATTAAGGAATAGTTAGGGGTCGCCAAACTCCTGTTGCTTTGCCCGGAGCCGCTGGATTTCAATTAACTCAATAATTTCAAGTTGTTCCCGAAGGAGCAGTAGGGCTGACAATTCATCAATGTTTAGAGGCGAGTGGGGCTTTACCCAGTCGTCTTTTCTTTGTTCGGCAACGGACTGAAACACGCTCATAGGAGTCCTCTCTGAATTAAGGATTTCTCCCATTGTACAATCGCTTCGATTGATTCCGCCCACCGATTGTCTCCACGGTCAAACTGTTCGCCTGTCTGTTCCTCAAGTTCTTGCACTTGAAACTTTATCGCCCTCCATCCGGCAAAGGCGTAGAGGTTAATCCAATCCCTCACCCGTGGTTCTAGGGTACTAAGGGGGATGCTGTCAGTTGATGGGGGCAGCGTGGGATACACGATCGCTGCTTCTTCAGGGTCGGGGCCGTCGTCAAGGATAATATGGGGCATGGGGTTCGGTGTGGTAAAATGTTTGTGTGGCGCAATCATCCCCCTGTTAGAGCAAGGGGAGTTGCAGTTCTGCCACAGTCAACCTCCAGACAGGTCAACTTATGAAGATTATAAAGCACGATTACAATGGCTCGATCGTTTCTCAAGATGCTGATGGGTATGTTTCCCTTACCGATATGTCTAAGGCATCGGGGAAATTAGTTGGAGACTATTTAAGGCTTAACTCTACCCAGAACTACTTAGATGCTCTTTCTAGCGATATGGGAATTCCCACATCGGCTCTGGTCAAGGTCTTCAAGGGCGGCAATGATAAACAGGGAACCTGGGCACATCCTGAAATAGCGATCGACTTTGCACAATGGTGTAGCCCTCAGTTCCGCATCTGGGCCAACCGTACCTTAAAAAATGTGCTTGAAAAACGGGGTGTAGGTTTTCAGCATAATTTTGAGTGGTTTGAGCGATTAAAGCTTTACCGTCGGCACACTAAAATCCCTACCGGATGGTTCTCCATCTTTGAAGAAATGTGCAGCGGTTTAATGGCCGACTTTGAGGATGCTGGCTATTCCCTCCCGATCGGATCCGTTCCTGATATTTCGGTAGGGCGTTGTTTCTGCCAATACCTAAGAGAGAAGGGGTACGATACCAACAGCCCCTCATTCGTTCGGAAATATCAGCATCGGTACCCGGACGATCGTATTGTGGACGCAAACATTTACTGCATAGACCTCTTGCCTATGTTCCGGCTATGGTTTGAGCGTACCTATGTGCAAGTGCATTTGGTGAAGTATCTCAAGTCCAAAGACCGTCAGGCTTTACCATCTCTCTGCAAAATGTTAGGACTTCCCGAAGGCTCTGAGTAACAATCACGGGGTGCTTCGGCACCCTTCCCCCTATGAAAATCAAACCCGTCATCGGTCGTGTGGGAGGCAAAGCCCGCCTCGCACCGTGGATTCTTGAGTTTATCAAACAACACCAATTCAGTATTTATTGCGAGCCGTTTTGTGGAAGCTCGGCTGTGTACTTTGCCCTGCTAAACGATCGTATCCCAGAGGAAATCAAAGCCCGTGGACGGCATTTTAGGGCGGTGCTGAACGATGCAGACAAAGAGATAATGAGCCTCTATCGCACCGTGAGAGACTACCCTGAGATATTGGCGTACAGCGTTTACTTCACCCCCTACAGTAGAGCAGAACACAAAGAGGCACAGCAGCGCGGGACAGGGGACAGAATTGAAGAGGCGAGACGCTATTTGGTGGATGGATGGCAGAGCTACACACAAGATCTTGGACACGGCTGGGGTGTAAAAAAGGAAACCTTAGTAGACTGTCGTGAAGATGGGAAAAGAAAAGGAGGTGGACATGGTGGTGTTTCCCCTGAAGGTTGGAACACCCTCCCATCCCGAATCCTGACCGCATCCCCGCACCTGCAACAAGACTTAGACGCACTCAAAAAAGTGTATTTGGAGTGTGACGACGCTATTAAGTGCATTGAGCGATGGGCCACTCCTGAGACGTTGTTTTACGTTGATCCTCCGTATGTGTCATGCGAAAATTATTACGCTCACAATGCCAAGCAGGGAAAGGATTACAACCTGGAACTGCACTATCGGTTAGCGGAATGCCTGAATCAGATTGAGTGTGCAGGGGCGATCGTCTCCTACTACCCGGATGAATTATTGGATGAACTTTACCCAGAGGAACATTGGGAACGGCACTACAAAGAGACAGTAGCGAGCAGTGCAGGCATAACCCGCCAGAGCAAAACCCGTACCCGTCCCAAGCGCACCGAATTACTGTTAGTCAGGAAGAACCGGAACGAGGGGTCGGTTAGGGTTCCAATGAGCGGACAATTGGGATTATTCTAGGATCAGTATTTAGGAGCAACGCAATGGCACAACACACAGATGAAGCATCAAAAAAAGGACGTTCCTCTCGCCGGCGTGGGCAGGTAGGGGAGCGTGAGTTCCTCAAACTTCTGCAATCCCTACTCAGCGATCGCGGACTTGGTTTAACCCTCCAACGGAACTACGACCAGACCGCCGTGGGGGGTGCTGATTGTTTGGGTATTCCTGAGTTAGCCATCGAGGTGAAGCGGCAGGAAGTATTAGATGTTCCTGGCTGGTGGCGACAAGCAATCAAACAGGCTGAAAGATTAGACCGCATCCCCATATTGGCCTATCGCCAAAACGCGACTCGCAAAACCGGAAAAGTGTGGACAGTATTAGTTCCCGTCAATATTGCACCTGATGCAGAACAACGATCGTTCCAGTCTCGGTCTGGGTTACCACCGGCAGCGATCGTCACTCCAGAATATTTGGCTGATTGGTACCGTGCTAAAATGTTAGTAACCCCTACCCCCTAAAGATTATGACTGAGCAAGAAATTTTACTGGCCATCGCAGAAGCGGATGAAGCCATTGAACAGAGCAGTGAACAAGTCCGGCACTTTGCCAACGTTCGGGACGAGGCCAAGGCTAATAAAGCTCGACTGGAGAAAGAGTTGTTTGATAAGCTTTCTGCAACAGGTCAAACCCACTTCATCATCGAGGATCAGATCGTGATTCTTGAAGGGAAGAGCATCAAGATTATTAATGATGCAATGGTAATCGAATAGATTGTACTGAAATTCGTTCACCCCTAATCGCCTGCTGTACATTGGAGCAAACTCTACGAGGATCCAATTATGGCAGGCGCACCAGTTATTTCAGGCATTGGGCAGTTAGGATTAATCACCACAGATGGATCCGGCCCCGGTACAGGCACTCAAGAAGGTGCTTTCTTCCCATTCACGACCGCTGTATCCGTTGAAAAAGCTACGCAAAACTCCAAGATTTTTGCTTACCCCCCTGCTGGTGGTACCGGTACTCTAAAGCAGGTTGCGAACATCAAAGGTCAAGAAGAATGGTCTGGAACGATGTCCATCAACGTTCAATCTTGGCTTGAATTGCAATTGCTGTTGGGTCAAAAATCGCAGTCCGTTTCTCAAGACTATTTCGAGGTGAAGACAGCAACGGTCAGCGCTGCCGGCAAAATTATTGATGCTGCTTTGGACGGTGCGACTGTTGACGACGTGCAAGTAAGCTTTATTGAATACGATGCTACTGGCGGCTCCCCTCGTCAGTTAGAGGTAATCACTAGCGGAACTTTAACGACTAACAATGTATTGTTAGATGAACCCAACACTGAACTCGAATTTCATACCTCGTTATGGGGGCTGAACGTTTATTACACGTTGGCAAAAACGGCTACCAAAAGCGTGATTGGTATCGTGAACCCGACTGTAATTACCGGTCTCCAATTCTTTGGATTGCTGACCACAAACGGATCCACAACCGCCGCAGGGTATGGATTGTACATTCCATCCCTAACCTTAGACGGCAACTTCTCTATCGGGGTATCTGGCGCCGAGAACACTGTGGAGATTCCCTTTACGCCCGTATTGACCAGCGGATACTCTGAACCCGTGGTGATTATTCAGTTGTAATCCACGCCTTAATCTTTGCCCATCGTCGGGCACTAAAAAAGGAGTAATTCTGGTACCAAACATCGACCAGAGTTGCCCCTTTTTGTTGATTGCATTTATGGCAGGCCGGGACTAAGTTGTTCGGCAGGCTCAGTCCGCCCTTGTGCCTCGGTAAAACATGATCTAGCGTCGTTGCATTAGGCGCACCGCAATAGGCGCAGTGACCGTCCCAAGCTTCAAAGATTGCCTTGCGAACAACTTTTTTCATGGGATTAGCTCAGGCTCAAAACTACTCGGAACCTCCGTGTGCTGGTAGTGTTTTGTTCAACAGCAACCGCTGTTTGGGAAGTGTTTCCGACATAGAGCCTGTACTGTTGATGGGGTCGCACATCCTGAGCTAGTGCGAAATCTCTGGCAAAAGTTGGTAGCTCTCTAGGCTCACAACGATCGACCCGGACTTTGTGCAGGGAACCGCCGGTAATTTTCTGGAGCCAATACTGTTTGTTGGTATCAAAAGTATCGCCCTGGACAAACGCCTCAAAAATCTCTTGGGGCAGTTTCCTCCCCTCTAGCGCGTACAATCCTTGCAATTCACTTGTAGCGGATCCGGGTCGGACGTGGGGGTAGGTTGCCATGGCTTTCTTAATTCATGGGACATCACTATTATACCTAAAACATGCCATTGACACTTTTGGTCTATTGTAATAATATAAAGATACAACTATTTCAACAGCAACATTATGAACGCAAAAATTAAAACGCCTTTCGCTCCTACTGCGCGAGAGCCCAAAGAGGGAGAAGTTTCTTCCCCGCCTCTTCAAGTAGGGGATATCTGGATCAACATTAACAACCAGTCCGTCTGGGTATGGGACGGAACATATTGGAACAACGTACCGTACTAATTAATTTCCTGGTACTGTGCTAAGTCGCCAATAGGGTGACTTCCATGGTTAATGGGAAGACTCCACGGTTTTCTCAGTGCGGGTGGCAATTCTATTTTGTCTTTCTGGGTAATCCAATAAACGAGTACGGCGCTCATCGTTATTCCCTGACTGTCGCACCAATCCTGGAAACTGTGCTTAAAGCTTCGGGGTACTCTAAACTGAATAGTAACGATTTCTTGCTCCCACATGGCCCCAATCACTCCAACTCTAAAGCCCTACCATTTAACTGACCTCATCCTCCAGAAATATCTTGGCACAAAGACCGGGATTACGGACTGGCAGGATTTTAATGGTGTGGCAAACCTCGCGCCGCCCGATGATGATTCTGTGGCTTACGCTGCCTGTATCTGGCCAATCCAGATTAAATCATCTAACCAAGCATTACGCCGTACATGGAATCCTGAGATTTTATGGGGTGTCCGATTCGTAATCGCAAATACAGATGCGGCGCTTGTCTCTCGATATAGCCTTTGGTGGGCGGACAAGTTGGATCAATTGTTAGAGTCCGCAGCTACTTCTCCGGCAGACCTCTCTGGTACTTTTGCCAGTGTGGTAGTTCCTGCTAATTTTTATCTGGCAGTGTCCCGTCAACCGTGGACGATCGTTGTGGACGAAAACGAATCAGGTGGGGCCGTCGGGGTTGTCTCAACTAAGTTCATGGTGAAGGGGTAGGGTATGGCTATCTATGTGAAGTTGAATCCAACGCAAGCAGGGCTGGCAGACGTTACGTTTTCTTGGGTCAACGATCGCAATGTTGTCCGTCAGTTACAGCCCCAGACTATATCCTCAGCATTAGAGCCGGGACGATCGACTTACGGGACATTGCAGCAAATTGGATACCCATCGACGGTCACTAAGAAATATTTGTGGTTGTTCCAAGAAGTATTTGCTACCGCAGAGCAAGTAAATATTCTGGAGGCAATAATTGAGGACAACACCGTTTACACTCACACGTTCACGGATTTCCTGTACCCAGTATTAAGGGCGGGCTTAGAGTCGGTTACGCCATACACGGCAACCGTTCGGATATTGGCAAATGGGGAGTGGTTGGGTCCCTGCTTCTTCAGCCCAACTATCAATGCGAAAGTTTGGCCAGTGACGTTTGCTCTGATTGAGGTTTAGCTATGCGTTGCCCTAAACAACATCTGCACACCAAAGATCCAGAGGGGTATGTGCAATGGCACGAGTGGGCTGAGAAGAAATCGGCTCGGCACTATCAGGTACAGTGTCCGGGTTGTGGGCGCTATGCTATTTGGAAGCGGAAAGCATTAAAATGATAAAACCCTTTACCATTCCTCCACAATGAGTTTTCCCGAAAGCGCCCCCTCTGCCAATCCTGTATTTTTCCGTACCTACAGCCGCCAAACTCCCCACGGTCGGGAATCTTGGAATGATGTGTGCGATCGGACTATCCAAGGGTTGATTAAGTTAGGAGGCTTCACCCCGGCAGAAGCAGAATTAGTCGATAGTCAGCAGCGATCGTTGAAGTGCTTGACTTCGGGACGATGGCTATGGGTCGGGGGAACGCCTTGGATTGAAGAGCATGACAATTTTCCGGGGTCTTATAATTGTTCGTCTACCAACGTTGTGGACTGGGATTCGTTCGGGCTGTTGATGAACTTAGCGATGATGGGGTGTGGCACCGGGGCTGTATTGGAACCTCAGTACATCAATCAACTACCCAGAATCGTAAACCGGATTGAGGTAACGATCGTCGAGGAAATTGGGACTAACCCGGAACGATGCCCACTCTCAAAAATTCAGGAATGGGGGAACTCGCTGCTGATTGAAGTAGGGGATAGCCGGGAGGGGTGGGTATTGGCCTATCAAGCCATGATGGAGATTGCGTCAGATCTGGGTTTTGGTGGCACTGTACAGCTTCAAATTGACTTAGGGAATGTACGTCCCGCTGGTGAAAGGCTAAAAGGGTTTGGGGGTACGTCAAACCCGATTAAGTTACCAGGATTGTTTCAACGCTGTGCCAATATCCTGAACAAAGCAGTCGGCAGGAAACTAACCGCAGTGGAGTGCTGCCTATTGATTGATGAAGCCGCTTTAGTGGTAGTAGCAGGGTCAATCAGAAGGTCGGCGGGGATTCGTCAGTTTGACCCGGACGATAAAGAGGCTGCCTTAGCAAAGTTTGGGCTATGGATTCAGGACGATAAGGGTAATTGGAAGATTGACCCGGAGCGTGATGCTTTGCGAATGGCCAACCACACAAGAGTATTCCACTCTAAGCCATCCCTGGAAACAATAATTGACTCTGTTCAAAAGCAATTCTATTCAGGTGAGGGGGCTATTCAGTATGCTCCAGAAGCTATTGCTAGAGCTAGTGCAGATCTGTTGAATGATCCCGAATTAAAGTCTGAATTTCTGGGGATTTATACCAGCCAAGGAATGGGTATTGCCCGTGAATGGTTCATGTCTCGTTTTGGGATTAGCCAAGATGATGCGGACGATCGCTTAAAAAGGTATGGTTTAAATCCTTGCTTGCGGGGTGACATGAAAATTCTTACTGCTGAGGGTTACAAGTCAATCGGTGAGTTAGCAGGGCAAAGCGTTAGGTTGATTAATGCTGACGGGGTAGAGTCCGAGGGAAAAGTATGGAGCAGCGGGGTAAAACAAATTGTAGAAGTTGTATTAGAAGATGGACGATCGCTTTTCTGCACACCCGATCACAAATGGCTAACAATTAATCTCGGCAGTGGAATCAAGAAGTTTACAGAATTTAGTGCAGACAAGAAACGATCGCTTTTCGATACCCCACTTGTTGTTGAAGTTTTCGAGGCTAAAGATTTAGTCGGGAAACATTTAAGAGGGCTTGATGAATCCGTCCTAGTGGTTGAATGTAAGCCAGCAGGTGAAGCAGAAGTTTTCGATTTCTTCGAGCCTCTAATTCATTGGGGAATAGTCGAATCCTTTGGCTGTCGGAACTGCGGTGAAATAGTCATGTCCAACAACACTTGCAATCTTGCGGAGGTACACCTAAACCAAATCGACCCCAAAGACTTGCACGCTCAAAAGCAAGCATTCCAAGCGGGTGCATTATCGGTTGCGGCACTATTGAATCACCGATTCACGGTGGATCGGTATCAGCAATCCAGGGAAGCGGATCCCATTGTCGGGGTGTCATTTACTGGATTGTTTGATTTCTTTGTCCATGCGTTCGGCCCGGAATGGTTGCAATGGTGGGCAGAAGGAAGGACTGATAATTGGAACATCCAGAGCAGTGATGAGGGTACCCATTACCACCTATCAGATTATTTCCGGGATTCAGAAGTATATTACCTAATGCGGTGGCGGCGAATTGTGGAGCAGACTGTTTGGAAATATTGCGATCGTCATGGGTTGAAGCGCCCCAACCGTTGCACAACCGTGCAACCCGGGGGGACGAAAAGTTTATTGACCGGGGCATCAGCAGGGTGGCATCCTCCCAAGGCGGCCCGTTTCCTGCGTCGAATCACATTCTCCAAAAACCATCCGGTAGCACTGGCCTGTTTGGATTATGGCTACCCCATTGTTCCATCTCAGTCCGACACTGATTTAGACGGGAATCTGCTTAATGACCCATTCGACGATCGCTGTACAGAGTGGCTGGTAGAGATTCCCACAGAAACATCTTGGGCAAACCTACCGGGCGCTGACCAGATTGACATTAGTCGGTTCTCCGCTACCGCCCAGTTTGACTTCTATATGCAGGTGCAGCGGTACTATGTGGGGCATAACACCAGCGCCACTTTGGAATTGCGGGAGGATGAAATCGAGCCATTAGCAGAAGCCATCCATGCGGCAATCGAGAATAATGCAGGATACATCTCCTCTGCACTATTGGCCAGGTTTGACAACCTTGAAACATTCCCACGGCTACCGTTTGAACCCATTTCTAAAGAGGAGTACGATCGTCTCCATGCTGAGGTTTTAGCCAGGCGGAAGAGCGACGACTTTGATTCCCTACTGGCAAAATACGATCGCGGGGATGAGGGTGCATCGGGCCCAGCAGGGTGTGATTCCGATAAGTGTTTGTTCCCTGTCCAAGGCAAGGGTTGACAGTCTGGATAGTGTCGTGTACAGTAATGCTAGACAACAACAACTTAAGCCCTAGGAGGCAACAATGCAACTAAATTTAAGTTTTGGAGAGTTTTTTTGCTGCACAAAAAACTTCACCATTAATGGTGTCGCAGCACGGCCCGAAGACTTTGGGACGCAAAGAGATCAAGATCCTGAAAACGCCCCCGATTACGGGTGTGGCAGTATGGAGTTTAATCCAATCCCCCATACCTCTGAAATACTGACAAAGTATGGTATCTGCGAAGAGGAATACAAGGAGATTGCGTTGCGCCTAGAGAGAGGATTATCGTTTGGGAGATGCGAATTGTGTTCCTGACATGAGCAAGCGTGTCCTTTGGTAGACAGTCTGGATAGTGTCGTATATAGTAAGGCATGAGTTTTAGGAGCAACGTATGAAAATCATGGCTAAAGGCGGATACCTCCGCCAGCACTGGGTTATCACTATTACCACCGACTCCATTAGTGGGAAGGAGGTAGTTAACCTACTCCCCACTGAGGGTGTCCCAGAGGCGAATACACTAATGTTCGAGTTAGAATCCCAGGGTTTCCAGCGGTTTAACCATTTCGTCGGCGGGTCATTCTCGTCAAAGTACGAAAAGCAGATCCGTACAGCTCTGACCCCCATCGAGGGAGTTTTTGTCGGGGAGAAGATCTGGATCGCACCAGCATCCCTGAAAGAGACGATTGCATCCGCTCTGAAAAGTGCAGGAGCAAGGGTGGGGATTTCGTTGATGGAAAACTCGCTGGGCGAGTCTACTGGTCTTTGGCCGTACAACCGCCCTTTCACCCCAGAAGGGTTTGAATTTGGGCAAAAAGATTAACCCCCTGACCTGAGCAAGTCCTAAAACTACTCAGCAGCGTGTCCTTTGGTGGCCCCCGAAAGGGGGCTTTTTTATTGCCTAACGATAAATCGGCTTCCTTGGGTAGTTTTGTGGCGGCGACCCGTAGGGGAACACTTTAATCCCTTTCTCCTCAATACTCTTCCGGCAGGAATGGTTGTCAAGGATTACTGCCTTAATAAATGGGAAATGACGATCGTTGCCAGGGATTAAAAGCCAATGGGTGAACTCTGGCAATCCAATAAACTCTTGAACTTCAGGGTGCATAAGGTACCTGTGAAACGTTGCCCGCAATGATAACAAAACGACACCATCGGATTAGTATCGCTGCCAACTAAATTCGTAATCCTTACCCATCATTAGGTTCCTTCCTCAAGAGTCCTAAGTTAATCATCACTTTATTATTCTGCTCACAAAACGAAGATAGACCCAAACGCAGCAACTCAGCGCAAAGCCCACTGGTAGAACCAATCCCGTTTAGGGTGGCCACCTCCTCAATCTGCTGTACCAGCTTGTCGGGCACGGACACAGATAGCCGTTTCATTCAGACCTCCAAATATTTAGCAAGAAATATAGCACAAATGCTGTATGGATGTTGCACTATTGCGGCAAATACGCTACCCTGTCAAGGCAAATCAATATAAACTCAAGTTGAGTCAAGGAGCAAGTCAATCCCATGTCAAGCACAGTAAACGACCTCGAAGCCCTAGCAAATGCGTTAAATGACCCCGATTTTGAGGTGACTCAAGATAATCTCGATGGGTCAGTCAAGCTTGAGTCAACGTTAAGTCAAGCACCGGAAACGTTGAGTCAAGCTGGCGAAATGCTAAACCCTCCGGTCACGGGTACTGCGGTCAAGAACCGCATCTTGCTGATTTCGGCAGAGTGCTATATCCCCTTGAAATATTTGGCCATTCAAGAGGGGAACCGGATGATCGGGCTAACCCCATTGGGCTGGTCAATCCTGAAGGAAATGCCATCAAGCAAGAGTGAACGACCCGCCTTTTTTGATGAAGTAGACGATCGCTGGGGACAGTACCTACCTCAAGAGAAGGATAAACCTGCTGAAGTTGTAGAGGCTGAAGAAGTGACCGAACAAGACTTTGCTGCAATTGTTCAGCGGAAAGTAGACAGCCTCGCTGTTCCGGTAAATGAATCCGTGACCATGAACTCCCTAGTTAACTTTGGCGACTTCACTACCCTAAAAATTTTAGCCCGCCAAGCAGGTCGAGCGATGGGGCAACAGTTAGGGTCAGAAATTACCATCGGAATGAACGAGGGGATGATTGCTGCCCAACAGTCAATTCGGGCCGGAATGCTGCAAAGCACTGAGGGCTTATGAAATACATGATCCTGCTGATCTTTCTTTTCTGTGCATGGTCAGCAGTTTCTAACTCAGATTTATTAGTCACGGAACCGCCAGAGGTACTCAATTATGGACAACCAACACCACTCCCAATTAGCACTCCCTAGTGCAGAGGACAACCAACACTACTCCCAATTACGCGATCGTCCTCTTGATTGGATGAAAGCACACCCAATGCCCACCGCTATTGCTGGATTGATGATTGTCGGGATGTTCTCTGGCGGGGGCAATCAGGCAAGTCAATCTGCAATGCAGCGCGGTGCTATTCAACAATTCAATGACCAATCTGCCTTCAGCATGAAGCATGAGGAGCAGAAGATGCGCTTTCGGGAAGAGCAATTTAGGATTGCGGTCTCACGGCAGCAGACCTGCTTAAAGGTCACCCTTGATGGCGGTAACACCCCTGGAAATATCGCTGAGGGTATTGTATTTCGTGATCCCAATAGTGGTACTCCATTCCCTCATGGAACATTCGTCTGCGACCAGTTTGGGGCAACCGCTGAACTTGATGCTGAGGGGCGGATGACAAACATTATGTTCGGGTTGCCAGACCCAGGCGTAACGCTATCCCGCCCCACTCCCCAAATTGAGTTACCACAGGAGGTAAAGATGTATGCTCCAAAAGCGGATTAATATCAGGGGCATGAATACCCTGGATTACATTCTGTTAGGCGGGGGCGCTACCTGTCTGCTTCTGGCATTAGGCGACCTTCGCATTGCTGGCAATGACCTAATCTTTATTGGCATTGGTGCATTGTGCATCTGGTTCGCTTTTGATGGGGTCAAGGCCACCTGGAAAGATCTTGCAGCGATCGTCCTTCTGTTGGTAATGGGGCTACTATTGTTTGCCAACCTAGAGCCCTATGTCGCGGCCGCATACTTCCTATTTGGGAACAAATTACCGGAGCAAGTGCTATCAAAGATCCCGTTCATCGGTGGAGCCTGGGCATACCTTTCGGGTGGTTTAATTCTGGCAATTGTCGTGGGTCTGGAAATCTATCCCACTATCCTGAAAAGCAATCGGGATAACCTAAAGCGGACAATCGACATCCTCATGGCACGGGCCGCTACTAGCTCCCCTGACCCTAACCTATCTGCTGAACTTGCTGCTCTAGTGAAGGAGTACGAAAACTTTGAGTTAAATACCTACTTAAAATTTGAGCAATTCCGCATCTATGCCTACATCTTTGATTTCATCATGATCAGCCTGTACTATCCTCCTCTGATTGAAGGTTGGGAAGCGCTGAAATGGGGATGGCCAAGGATTGAAGACTTAAACTGGCAGAACATTGTAATTACATTGGTAATCTTGCTGGGGCTCCAGTCGATCGTTACCGGCTATTTGTGGATTCGCAACGTCAACGAAATCTTTATTAAGGAGCAACCATGAGCCTGTCTGTCATTGCTGCTGTAGGCGGCATCCTTGCAACGATCGTGACAATGGGGGAGACTAGAAACCTTCCCCTAACCGCTGCTGTAGCCCTGTCTGGATACAAACTTTTTGAGTATGCTCAGGAGAAAGAATCGGAGGAAATCAAAGCTCGGTTTGCCACTCCTAAAACACCGATTGTAATTCAGCCCCCAGTAGCAGCAGCGGCTCAAGTCAATGTAGCGGTAGAGAATCAGGTCAATATTGCGGTGCCCGTTTCACCAGTAGCGACAGTTAGAGCAATGCCACCATTAATTCAACGCCAAGAAGACATTGACCTTCCTAAATTAATTACAGACGGCATCCACAACGGGTCACTCCCAGGACACTTGTTCATGAGTTGTCGCACTGGTTCAGGCAAGACCACCACAATCCGGGGATTAATGCGGTCATTGTTTGAAAAAGAACCCGTGCAGTTTATTATTGCGGATCCAAAAGGGTCATCCTGGATGGGACTTGAAGCAGGCAAAACATTGTGCAAGATTCGTGATCATAAGGATGCTAAAAAATTCTTGCAATGGGTTGAAGGACTAAAAGATATTCTTAGATCCCGAATCCATAATCGTGAGCAAGGTAATAACAGTAATGATCCCCGCGTTGTTTTAATCCTGGATGAATGGCCAACCATTTGGGATTTGTCGCGGGAGGCAAAGATTGATGAGCAATTAAAAATGGGTCTTAATTCTTTAGTACGTTTAGGGCGGGAAGACAAGGTTAATGTGTGGGTTGTTGGACAATCCCATCTAGTAACTGAATCTGGATTCTCCCGCACCTCTCAGAATAATTTTGAAATGATGGCGCTTGGGCGTGGCTCTCAGTTACAATCTATTCGGTCAATGATTGCTGACCAGTACATTGTTCAAGACCCTGCTACTCGCGCACAATTGCTATCAGAATTATCTCAGATTGAAAGCTCCGAACAACCGATCGTGTTCCTCGGTAGCGCAGGAAAGCTCGGCACACTGCCAGACCTTCGAGAATACACTAATTGGCAATTTCCAAAGGAGTCAACTTCACCGGAGAAACCTCAATGATTGGCATGTTTCTATTGTCGAATTACTTGGAAACTGCCCTGGGTACTTTGTATCCGGGGTTTTTAGTTAGAAGACGATCGGAATTGCATACTGATCGGCAACAGACTGCCAGTTTTGGATCTGAGTTAAAGTTGGCGGTGCCAGTAATTTACCTATCTCATAAGCACTCTGAAAAGCGTCTTCTTTGCCAATTACAGAAGCGCTAATCAAAGCGACGACTAAATCATTAGGCAGCAAAGTTTTCCACGATTGCCATTCAGTATTTGAAAGCATGGCAATATTAAAATCAGTCCATTGTGGAGCAGGAACAGGAACGATCGGCTCCGGGTCGGCAATGACTTCTAACTCTTCACCAGACGCAAGAAAATCAGCCCAAGCTGTTTGTAAAACTGACAAAGTAGGCTCGGTAAAACCTGAAAAATCGGGGGCACCGTTTACCTGAACCGACAGAGTAGGCTCGGTGAAACCTGGAAAATCGGGGGCACCGTCTACCCAAGGAACAAGGGTAGTAAAGTCGGGGGCATCGTATACCCAAGGAACAAGGGTAGTGGCACCAGGAGCTATCAAAAACAGGGTGTTTGAATTGCGTTGCATTATAAAACCTTCCGATAAGTTAAGGACATAGCACTATAAAGCGACGTGGTTTGCGTTCCAACGCGGGTGGTGGTAACTCGCGCCGAATGACCCACTGTGTCAATAAACCATGATGTCTTATAGATGTCTCCATCGTAAACAGAAGCATAAACATCAGTACCTAAAGTAGTC